>DASUJH010000015.1 GCA_036279355.1 Gemmatimonadales bacterium | reverse complement strand
CGCTGGGGGCGCATTCTCAACGTCACGTCCATCACGGTGAAGCAGCCGGTCGAGGGGCTCATGCTCTCGAACAGCGTGCGCGCGGCGGTGACCGGCTTCGCGCGGACGCTTGCGAATGAAGTGGCGCCGTTCGGCGTCACCGTGAACAACCTGCTGCCGGGCTACACGCGCACGGAGCGGCTCACCGAGCTGGCGGCGGCCGGCGCCCGCGCGCGCGGCGCGGATCCGGCGGTGGGAGCCGCGGCGGCGTTCGCCGAGTGGGAGCGGCAGATCCCGATGGGCCGCTTGGGTGAACCGCGCGAGCTTGCGGCACTGGCGGCGTTCCTCGCGTCCGAGCGCGCGGCATACATCACGGGCACATCGATTCCGGTGGACGGCGGCTGGATCAAGGCATTGTACTGACGAGGCGGAAGCAGCACCCCACCAGCGAGGAAGCGGACGAGCGAGGCCCCATGGCGACAATTACGAAGACCGAGTGGATCTGGAAGGAAGGCGAGTTCATCCACTGGGAGGACGCGCGGATTCATCTCTTGTCGACGGCGGTGCAGTTCGGCACGTCGGTGTTCGAGGGGATTCGGTGTTACGGCACGCCGGACGGCCCCGCGATCTTCCGACTGCAGGACCATCTGCGCCGGTTGCACGACTCCTGTCGCATCTATCGGCTGGAGACGGCATGGGGGCCGGAGCAGCTGGCTGAAGTCTGCTGCGAGATCGTGCGGAAGAATGCCCTCGAAGCGTGCTACATCCGCCCGATGATTCTGCGGGGGTATGGTGCCGCGGGGATCGACGCCATCGGCAGCCCGGTCGAGGCGTATGTGGCGGCGTGGCCCTGGGGCACATATCTCGGCGCGGGCGCCCTCGAGAATGGTGTGGACGCCTGTGTCACGAGTTGGCAGCGCGCCGCGCCCAACACGTTCCCGATGATGGCCAAGGCCGCCGGGCAATATCTCAACAGCCAGCTCATGAAGTGGGAGGCGCAGCGGAACGGCTATCACGAGGCGATCGCCGTGGGGCCCACGGGACTCCTGAGTGAGGGCACGGGCAACAATCTGTTCCTGGTGCGAAAGGGCGTGCTGATCACGCCGGAGATCGACGGCACCATCCTGGCCGGCATCACGGCGGAGACGATTCTCACCCTCGCGCGCGACCTCGGCATCCCGACGAGCGTGCAGCAGGTGCCGCGGGAGATGCTCTACGGGGCGGACGAGCTGTTTTTCACCGGCACGGCAGCCGAGGTGACGCCGATTCGGAGCGTGGATCGGCTACCGGTGGGAGATGGCGCCAGGGGACCCATCACGCGGGTGCTGCAGGAGAGGTATTTAGGGACGGCGAAGGGGACATTGCCGGATGCGCATGGGTGGCTCACGCACGCGCGCGGCGCGCCTGGCGCGGATCGGAGCGGCGCACGCGCGGAGCGAGTGGTGGCCTCGCGTACGAGCGGCTGAAGTCAGACGCTGGCATGACGTTCGCCGCGAGCGATGCTCAGTAGGTGGCGTGCGAGGGTGCGAGGTCGGTTTCAATCCCCGCGCGCCACGGGTGGTCACGCCCGCGCAGGCGATGAAGCAAGGATGCAGCGAGCACACCGCTGGTGCGGCCGCCTCAGGCGAAACGACCGCGATGGAGATCTACTGCCGGTGCTTGGTGGACGCCGCAGTCATGGCCCGACTGCCGGACGCATCGATGCGCGTACTCGGATCTTCGTTCGACGATCGGAGTCTGAAGGAAGCGGGCGATCGGTACCCATCGTTCGCGACGGAGAAGCAAGCCTGCTATCACTGATTCGACCGCGGGCGCGAGCGCAGTGCGGTGCCGGGGCAGTCTGCAGTCGGTACGACAGCTTGGCGCCCCTCACTTCCGCGGCCCGAGCGCCCGCGCGAACAGCCCCACCATCGTCTCCCAGTGCCGCTCCGCCGCCCCGGTGTCGTATGCCGCCGTATCCCGAAACACCCACCCATGCTTCGCCGGATACGTCTCGACCACGTGCTCGACCCCTGCCGCCGTGAGCGCCTCGTCCAGCCGCCGCTGCATCTCTTCGGGAAACGACGCATCGTCGCTCGCGCCGCCGATGTACACCCGCGCCTTGATCCGCGGGGCGAGCAGGTGCGGGCTGTCCGGCGCGTCGGTCGCGAGCCGGCTCGGATGATATGCCGCGGCCGCGACGATGCGATCGGGAAACGTCCCCGCCGCGATGAACGCCATCCGCCCGCCCAGGCAGTAGCCGACGACGCCGATGCCGCCGGGAAGGACGTCGGGCTCCGCCGCCAGCCAGTCGAGGAACGCGGCGGTGTCGGACATGACGTTGTCCGCCGTCGCGTGCGCCATGAACTTCTCGGTGAGCACCGCGCGCGCCGCCGGGTCGGTGAACACCGTGCGCGCGTCCATCGGGTCGTACGGCCCCGAGCGGTAGTAGAGGTCCGGCAGCAGCACGAAGTAGCCGTGCGTCGCGAGCCGCTCGCCCAGCTCCAGCATTGCGGGCCGGATGCCGATGCCATCCATGTAAACGAGCACCGCGGGCCACGGCCCGCGCCCCTCAGGGCGGAAGACGAAGCTCCGGCAGATGCCGTCGCGAGTTCGGATTTCGATCTCGGTGCTGGTTACGCGTGTCATTTCGTGCAGTGCCCCCTAAGCGGGATGGCGGCGGGAGCCCACCCGCAAGATCTAGTTCTGAAACAGGCTCACTCTCAACTGAGGAACCCGTCGTCCATGCCCCCATCCCTCGGCAGGCTGCTTACGCTGGCGCTCGCCGTCAACCTGGCGCAGGGCTGTGCGCGCGCCACCCCGTCCACCGGCGCACGAAGCCATTCCTACATCTACGCCTTCGCCGGCGATGATGACAAGCGCCCCGGCGACAGCGACTTCCTCGCCGTGATCGACGCCGACCCCGCGAGCCCCACCTACGCCCGCGTCCTCGCGACCGCCCCGATCGGCGCCGCCGGCACGATGCCCCACCACACGGAGCTTACCATGCCCGGCAACGGGCAGTGGCTCTTCGCCAACGGCTTCATGTCCGGCCGCACGTTCCTCTTCGACCTCGCGAACCCGCTGGCGCCGCGGCTCGCGGCCACGCTCGACAGCATCCCCGGCTTCGTGAAGCCGCACAGCTACTGGCGGCTGCCGGATGGCCGGCTCGTCGCGACCGTGCAGTACGGCAACGGCTCGCGACCGGGAAATCCAGGCGGCATCGCGCTGCTCGCATCTCACGGGCAAGTGCTCGAGACCTCGAGCGCCGCCGACTCGGCGTTCCCCGACGCCCCGATCCGGACCTACTCGCTCGATGTCTCGCCGGTAAAGGATCGGATCATCACGACGAGCACGCCCATGGACGGCGTGCCGAGCGCCGACGTCGTCCAAGTCTGGCGCCTCTCCGATATGCACCTGCTGCGCACGCTCGCGCTGCCGGTCACCCCCGGAGATTCGTCCTTCCGCTATCCCTTCGAGGTTCGGTTTCTACCCGGCGACACGACCGCTCTGCTCAACACCTATTACTGCGGGTTCTACCTTCTTTCCGACCTCAACACGAGCGTACCGCGCATCGAGCGGGTCCTGTCGCTCCCGCGCCCGCAAAGTTACGGCTGCGCCGTCCCCCTCCTCTTCGGCCACTACTGGATCATGCCGATCGGGCGGGCGCACGAATTCCTCGTGCTCGATATCGCCGATCCGCGCCACCCCCGCCCCGCGGATTCCCTCATGACGGACTCAACCTTTCATCCGCACTGGCTGACGCGCGAGCCCGGGTCGAACCGTCTGGTGGCCACGTCCGGCAGGAATGACCATCGCGTACTGCTCGCGCGCTTCGACTCGACTCGCGGGACCATATCCTGGGACTCGACGTTCCGCGATCCCGACACGAAGCGGCTGGGCGTCGACTTCGATCGTGCCGCATGGCCCCACGGCGCCACCGGGGCCGCCATGCCGCATGGCGCGGTTTTCAGCGCCTCCGGCGTGGGCACGGCACGCTAAGCGCCAAACAGGAGGAGCGATGTGACTGGGCGACCACAATGGCGCGCCGCGGTCGATGTCCACGCCTCGCCACCCTGCTGGCCGTTCGAGCCATCGTCGCTGCGCCTCACGCCCGACGTCGTTCCTGTGAGGGCGATCACGCATTGCCACGGAGGAAGCCAGTACCTTCCCGCCCATGTCCGCCACCAAGCCTGGCGCCACCCGCTCCGTCGCCGCACGCAAGGATTTCGACATCGTGCTCTTCGTGAACGGCACCGAGCACCGCGTCCACATTGACGCCCGCACCACCCTGCTCGACGCCCTCCGCGATCGCCTGCACCTCACCGGGACCAAGAAGGGCTGCGGGCTGGGCCAGTGCGGCGCGTGCACCGTGCTGATCGACGGGCGCCGGATCAACTCCTGTCTCACCCTGGCCGTGATGCACGAGGGCGAGGCGATCACCACGATCGAAGGCCTGGCAGAGGGCGACGAGCTCCACGCGCTCCAGGCGGCTTTCATCGAGCACGACGGCTTCCAGTGCGGCTACTGCACTCCCGGACAGATCGTCTCCGGCGTCGGGCTCATCAACGAGGGCCGCATCCACTCCGAGGCCGAGATCCGCGAGTACATGAGCGGCAACATCTGCCGCTGCGGCGCGTATACCAACATCACCGCCGCCATCCGCGAGGTGGCCGAGCGCACCCTCGCCCGCGCGGCCGGCGTTTGAGCCATGGTGCCGTTCGCGTACGCCGCCGCGCACGATGTCGATGCCGCCGTGACCCACGCGGCACGCACGCGTGGCGCCGAGTTCATCGCGGGCGGCACCGACATGCTGCAACTGCTCGAGGAGCGCGTGCGCGCGCCGGCCGAGCTGATCGACATCAGCCGGCTGCCGCTCGCAGATATCGACGTAGGACCCGCCGGCGCCCGAATCGGCGCGCTGGCCCGCATGGCCGACGTGGCGGACGACCCGGGGATGCAGGAGCTCTTTCCCGTTGTCGTCCAAGCGCTGGTCGCGAGCGCGTCGCCCCAGGTGCGGAACATGGCGACGATCGGCGGCAACCTCCTGCAGCGCACCCGCTGCCTCTACTTCCGCGACGTGGCCACTCCGTGCAACAAGCGCGAGCCCGGCTCCGGCTGCCCGGCGCAGGACGGCCAGAATCGGATGAATGCCATTCTGGGCGGGAGCCCGCATTGCATCGCCGCCTACGCCGGCGATCTCGCCGTCGCACTCGTAGCGCTCGACGCGGACGTGCTCGTCACCGGTGAGCAGGGCGAGCGCACGATCCCGGTCGGCGAATTGCACCGCATGCCGGGCGACACGCCGGAGGTCGAAACTATCCTCGCCCCAGGCGATCTCATCACCGGCATCTTCATTCCTGCCTCCGCCTTTGCCGCGCAGTCGCACTACCTCAAGCTGCGCGATCGCGCCAGCTTCGAGTTCGCCCTCACCTCGGCCGCGGTGGGGCTCGATACCGACGGGGACACGATTCGCCAGGCGAGGGTCGCGGTCGGGGGCGTCGGCACCAAGCCGTGGCGGCTGCCGCAGGTCGAGGAGCGGCTCGTCGGCTCGCGGGCCCACGCCGACGTGTTCCACGCCGCCGCCGAGCGCGCCGCGGATGGCGCGGAGCCGCGCGCCGGGAACGCGTTCAAGGTCGAGCTGCTGAGGCGCACGGTCGAGCGCGCGCTCCGGACCGTGGCGGGGATTCCATGAGCGGCGCGCGACGGACCACGAGGGAGCCGCGCCAGACGAGCGGCGCCATCGGCCAGCCGCTGAGCCGCGTCGATGGCCGCGCCAAGGTCACCGGCTCGGCATCCTACGCGGCGGAGTTCGACCTGCCGGGGCTCGTGCATGCTGCGCTCGTCATGAGCACGGTGCCCCGGGGGCGTATCACGGCCATTGACACCGCCGCCGCCGAGCGCGCCGACGGCGTGCACGCCGTCATCACCCATCTCAACGCGCCGAAGCTTCCCTACCGTCCGCTCGAGAAGCGCCCCTCGGTGGACCCCGAGTCGGGCGAGCAGCTCCGCGTCTTCCAGGGACCCGAGGTGCTCTTCAGCGGCCAGCCGGTCGGCGTCGTCGTGGCCGATACCGTCGAGCAGGCGCGGCACGCCGCTGCGCTCGTCCGCGTGAGTTACGAGACCTCCGAAGCCGCAACCGTGTTCGCCCCGAGCCACGGCCGGCCACCGAGCGAAGCCACCGCCAAGGCGCGCCAACCCGGTGACGCTCACCGCGGCGACGCCGACCGCGCCTTTGCCGAGTGCCCGGTCACGGTGGACGCGACGTACGTGCAGCCGCGCGAGCACCACAACCCGATTGAGCTGCACGTGACGGTCGCCTCGTGGGAGGGCGGCCAGCTCACGCTCTACGACAAGACCCAGTGGGTGGACAACGACCGCTCCGAGATCGCGCATGTGTTCGGGATTCCCGAAGATCACATCCGCGTGATCTCGCCGTTCGTGGGCGGCGCGTTCGGCTCCGCGCTCCGCACCTGGCCGCACGTCACCGTCGCGGCGCTCGCGGCGCGCGAGGTGGGCCGGCCGGTCCGCCTCGAGCTCACTCGGCGCGAGATGTACACCTCCACCGGCTTCCGCCCTCGCACCGAGCAACGGGTGGCCCTCGGCGCCCGGCGCGACGGCACTCTCGCCGCGCTCATCCAGGAGGTGACCGCGCAGACTTCGACCTACGAGGAGTACGCGGAAGAGGTGCTCGACCCGCCGCGCACCGCGTACGCCTGCGCCAACGTGCGCACCCGCTATCGCTTCGTCGATCTCAACACGAATACGCCCTGCCCCATGCGCGGCCCCGGCTCCGTTACCGGTGTGCTGGCGCTCGAGATCGCGATGGACGAACTGGCCGTAACGCTCCGGATGGATCCGGTCGAGCTCCGCCTCAGGAACTACGCCGAGCGCGACGAGCACAAGGACCTGCCGTGGTCGAGCAAGGAGCTGCGCGCGTGTTATCACCTGGCGGCGGAGCGATTCGGGTGGGACCACCGCACGCCGGAGCCGCGCTCGATGCGCGACGGCGGGAGTCTCGTCGGTTACGGCATGGCGACGGCGATCTATCCGGCCCGCCGACGCGCCGCGTCAGCGTCGGCCACGCTTTTTGCCGACGGCACCGCGCTCGTCCGGAGCGCCGCGTCCGACATGGGTCCCGGCACCTACACCTCGATGACCCAGGTGGCCGCCGACGCGCTCGGCCTGCCGCTCGACCGCGTGCGCTTCGAGCTGGGCGACACCGAGTATCCCGAGGCGCCGGTACACGGCGGCTCGATCACGATGGCGAGCGTGGGGAGCGCGGTGCGCGCCGCGTGCGAAGCGGTGCGCGACAAGGCGCGGGCGCTCGAGGGTGCCTCGCTCCGCGACCACGGCCTCGACCGGCTCGAGGCCAGCGCGCATGTCGAGCCGGGCGATGAGTCGGAGCATTTCTCCACCTACTCTTTCGGTGCCATCTTCGCCGAAGTGCGGGTGGACCCTGACCTCGGCACAGTGCGCGTGCCCCGCATGGTAGGCGCGTACGACGTAGGCCGCGTGATCAACCCGAAGACGGCGCACAGCCAGTGCATCGGCGGGATGGTGGGCGGGATCGGCATGGCGCTGTTCGAGGAGGCGGCGTGGGACCCCCGGTTCGGCCGGGTAATGAACGCGAACCTCGCGGAGTACCTGGTGCCGGTGAATGCGGACGTGCCCGCGCTCGAGGCGCTGTTCGTGGCGAGCGACGACAGGCGGTTGAGCGAGCTCGGGAGCAAGGGCCTGGCGGAGCTCGCGATTTGCGGTGTGGCGCCGGCGATCGTGAACGCGGTCTATCACGCCACCGGCAAGCGCGTGCGCGAGCTGCCCGTCACACCGGACAAGCTGGTTTCCTTGCGGCCGCCGATGACGCAGTCGATCACCCCGGCCAATCCCGCGGCGAGCGACATGGGCGTGCCCGGCCGCAATCTCGACCAGCGCCTCGACGAAGCGCTGAAGCAGACGTTTCCCGCGAGCGATCCGGTCGCCGTGCGCATCGAGTAGTTGCGGAGAGCGGCTCGGGCATAGAGCTTGAGTCGCATCTCTCAGCCTCGGAATCCGCATGGCCACCGACGCCCGCGAGCTCGCGGCCCGCCGCGTTCGCGCGGTCGAGGCCCGGAGCACCAAGTTCCGCCGCGAGCTGGGCCTCGTGGACCTGGTGCTCATCCAGGTGCTCTACGTTGTGGGTTCGGGCTGGGTCGGCACGGCGGCCAAGCTCGGCCCGTCGCACATCGTCTTCTGGATACTCGCCGCCGCGCTGTTTTACCTGCCGCAAGCCGCCATCGTCATCTACCTCAACCGACAGATGCCGCTCGAGGGCGGGCTCTACCAGTGGGTAGCCGCCGGATTCGGCGAGCGCGCGGGCTTCTTCGTGGCGTGGAATCTCTGGGCTTATACCATCCTCGTCATGGCGACGTTCGGCGTCATCGTCGCCACCAATGTTTCCTACCTGCTCGGGCCCGGCGCCGCGTGGCTCACCGGCGCCCGGTGGTACACCGCCGGCCTCGGTGTCGCCGTCGTGTGCGGTATCATGCTGGTGTCGGTCCGGGGGCTCAGCGCGGGCAAGTGGCTGCAGAACGCGGGCGGCGCGGCGCAGTTTCTCACCTTCGGCGCGCTCATCATCGTGCCGTTCGTCGCCGTGCGCCGCGGTGCCCTTGCCGCCTACCACCCGCTCGCCACGGCGGCGCCGAGCTTCACTCTGCTCACCCTCAACATTCTCGGCAAGCTCGCGCTTGGCGCGTTCAGCGGCTTCGAGTACGTCGCCATCCTGGCCGGTGAATGCCGGAACCCGGCGCGCTCGATCGGGCGCTCGGTCGTGGTCGCCGTCCCGCTCATCGCGCTCATGTTCATCTTCGGCACGAGCAGCGTGCTGGCGCTCGTCCCCGCGCACGATATCGACCTCGTGAGCCCGATTCCGCAGGCGCTCACGCTCGGCTTTCGCGGCTTGGGTGTGGCGGCGTACGTCGTGCCCGCCCTCATCCTGCTCCTGCTGGTGCGCCAGGTGGGGAGCATGACGTACATCTTTGCCGGCAACACCCGCCTCCCGATGGTGGCCGGCTGGGACGGCCTTCTCCCCGCATGGTTCACCCGGCTGCACCCGCGCTTCCGCACACCGACCAACTCGATCCTCTTCGTCGGTGTGATTACCGCGGCGCTCACGGCCGCGGCGAATGCCGGCGTCGGCGTGCAGGAGGCGTTTCAACTGCTCGACAACGCGGCGGGAATCTTCTACGCCTTTGCCTACCTCGCGATGTTCGCCCTGCCGCTCGCGGCTGCCCGGCGTCTGGCCGAGCCGCCACCGCGTTGGCTCCGGGTGGCGGCGGTTGCCGGCTTCGGCATGACGCTGCTCTACACGGTGCTCGCGATCTTCCCGATCGTGGACGTGGCGAGCTGGTGGGTGTTCGGTGGCAAGATCGTCGCGGTGCTGGTGGCGGCGAATCTGATCGGAGCGGCAGTGTACGTAGCGGGGCGCCGCCGTGCGCTGGTGGCGGCATGACGTTTCGCGGGCCTGTGAGACTCGTCACGATGAGCGCACACGAACGTACATACCTTGCGGACAAGTCGCATTCGACGGACGCCAGCCGGCGCGCGGCGGTCCCCCTCCTCTGCGCCGCCGAAAGATTTCGCGAGCGGAGACGATCATGGGCAGGCAATTGAGCGGCGGCCGCCGCACGGCGGCGTGGCGTATGCGGTCGGCGCTCGCGCTGGGCGGCGTGCTCGCGGCGGGCGCACTGCTTGGCGGCGCGCTGCCCCAGGGCGCGCTGCCCCAGGGCGCGCTGCCCCAGGGCGTGCTTCCCACCTGGATCATCACCCCCGCGGCCCGCCCCGCACTGAAAAAGCTCTGGGCCCAGAGCGTCGCCGCGAGGCGCGAGCGCGTCGCCTGCCTGGGCGGCGTGATCCAGGCCGACACGGTGCGGATCACGCGCGCCGAGGTGCTCGACGCGGATTACTCCGACTCGCTCGGCGCCTCAGCAAACCGCTCGCTCACCACCTGCGTGCCACCGAAGTGGATCGGCACCGCGCACAGTCACGTGCGGTCCACCGACGACACCGCGCCCGCGCCCCGCTTCAGTCCCGGTGACCGCGCCGTGATGTCCGCCTGGAGCGATCGATGGGCGCGCCAGGGCGCGTTCTGCGTGCTCTACAGCGTGCGCGGCGCACACTGCGAGGTGTATCCCCCTCACCTGCCCGAGCGCACGCTGCCCGACACGCGCTGAGCGCGCCACCTTCTCTCCGGCCGCTGGCGCGCCGATATTTCGCTTTCCCTCTGGTCAGCACTGACTGCCGGGCGGCACCCGGCGACTCGATGCGTCGAAGCGTGAGCACGACCTCATCGTGAGTACGCCGTGAATACGCCCGCACGCCCCGCCGGCCCGGCTGCCCGGGCCGGGCGCTTGCTCGCGGCCAAGCTCTGGCTCGCGTCGGTCATCTGCTGGTGGGCGCTGGGCATCCCGTTCTCGCGGCTCTGGTGGCTGGTCAATCCGAAGCAGGCCCATGCGATTCTGGTCTGCTACGCCTGGCAGGTGCCGCTCGTGGGATGGCCGGGTGCGGTACTCCTGCCGTGGCTCCTCTGGCGCCGGGTAGCGCGGCGCGCGTCGGAGCCTGACGCGGCGCGCCGCATCGCGCGCTACCCCGGACAGGTCGCCTCGCTTGCGCTCGCCATCAGCATCCTGGGCGCGGGTGTCCGCGCCTTCGTGGTGCACCGCGCGGCGGCGTTGCCGCTGCTCGAGGCGGCAAAGATGGTCGTGCAGGGCTTCGTGATCGGTGCGCTCTTCGCGGCCGCCGCCTACCTGCTGGCCGAGGGAGCCATACGGAAGGCCGAGCTGATGCGCGAGACGCCGGCGATGCCGTTTCCCGCGCGCTCCGGCGGTGTGCTCCAATCGGTGTACAGCAAGGTGCTTTCGATCGCCGTCGCGCTGACGCTCGCGGTCGCCGCGCCGATCCTGCTCTACGGGCTGGGCCAGCGCCAGCTCATGGCCGAAGAGACGCTGGGCATGCAGCTCGAGGACGCGGTCGCGCCGGCGCGATCATACGGTAGCCTCGAGGCGGCGCTGGCGCCGTTCGGGCCCCACGTGTACGGCTTCGTCGCACGCCGCTCGAACCGATTCATTGTGGCCGGGACCGGAGCCGGCCGGATTCTGCTGAGCGATGGGCAGAGCGATTTCGGCGCGGTCGCGACCCGGAGCCGGGGCCATTTCGCGGGCCGCGACCGCGAGCACAAGGTGGTCGCGTTCAACGACGTGCCAAGCCTGCTGCCGGACGGCGATGATGCCATCTTCGTCGCCGTGTCGCCCATGAGCGACTGGCGCGAGGCCGCGCTCCGCTCCACCGGCACGGCCGCGGCGCTCGGCGGCGCCGTGCTGATCGTGGGTCTCGTACTCTCCGCGATGCTCGCGCGCAGCATCGTGGACCCGCTGCGCCAGTTGCACGCGGCCACCGATCGGATGGCCGCCGGCGAGCTCGAGGTGGGCGCGCTTGCGATGGCCGGCGGCGACGAGGTCGCGGCACTCGCACGCGCGTTCGACGCCATGGCGAGGCGGGTCCGCGCCGACGAGAGCGACCTGCGCCGCGCCTACTCCGAGCTCGCGGCCACGCAGGACCGGCTGGTGCAGACCGAGAAGCTCGCCGCCGCGGGACGGGTGATTTCAGGCGTGGCGCACGAGCTCAACAATCCGCTCGCCGCGGTCCTCAATCTTACCGACGAGCTGCTCGGGGTCGAGACCCGCCCGGCGGCAGAGCGCGAGGCACTCGAGGTGGTGTCGGTGCAGGCGCGCCGCGCCCGGAGCATCGTGCGCGAGCTGCTCGCCTTCGTGCGCCGCCGCGAAGACCGCGGCGCGCCCACCGACGTGGCCCTGGTGCTCGAGCGTGCGGTGGACGGACTCCGGCATGAGATGGACCGCACCGGTGTGCGCGTCGCCGTGACCATCGGGCCGAATCTGCCCAGGGTGTACGTGGATCCGGTCGGCTTCGAGCAGATCCTGGGCAACCTCATCACCAACGGCGCGCAGGCGGCCGGCCGCGGCGGCGCGGTGTCGATCGTCGCGCGCGCTGAACGAAACGGCTGCGCGGTCGTGGTGGAGGACGACGGGCCCGGCATTGCACCCGACGTGATGCCGCACATCTTCGAGCCGTTCTACACCACCAAAGCCACGGGCCAGGGCACCGGCCTCGGCCTCTCGGTGTCGCTCGGCATTGCAACGCAGTACCACGGCAAGCTCGAGGTAAGAAACCGCCCCGCGCCCGAGCGCGGCGCCCGCGCGACGCTCTGGCTCCGCGCCGCCGCGGCCGAAACGACGCCGGCGGCCGAGCGCAGGACAGTGGCGCGAGCCACCCCGGCCGACGCCGCGCCCACTGCTACCGCCCTTCCCGCCCTTACCGCCTCTACCGTCTCTTCCAACGGCTCCCGCGACGCCACCGTGCTGCTGGTAGAAGACGAGCCGTCGATCCGCTTCGCGCTCCGGCGTTACTTCGAGCGGCGCGGCTGGCACGTGGATGAGGCCGATGACGGCGAGGCCGGCCTCGCCCGGTTGCTCGGCAAGCCGGCCCAGTCGTACGACGTGATCATCACCGATCTCCGGATGCCCGGCATCTCGGGCACCGAGTTCCACGACCGCTTGTCGGCCGAGCGGCCCGACCTCTTCACCCGGCTCGTCGTCATGAGCGGCGACGTCGCGTCGCCGGAAGCGGCCGCACTCCTCGCCCGCACCGATCGGCCGGTGATCGAGAAGCCGTTCGAGCTGGCCGAGCTGGAGCAGGTCATCCGCGACGTGCTCGGCTGATTGCCGGTCTGAGCGCCCCGCCGCCTACCGGCTCACCGTCGCTCCGGCCGACGCGGGAACTGCAATGTCTCCGAGCCCGAGCTCGCGCGCCTCGGCGTTGAGCGCCGCAAGCTCGGTCGCCACCGGCCCGTGCAGCTCCGCCTCGAGCGCCTCCAGCTCCTTCGATTCCTCGGCGAACACCTCACGCATCCCTTGCGTGGGCGCGCCGTCCGTCTCGGTGGCCCACGTGTACAGTGGCGCAAGCCGCGAGTAGAGCTTCGCCCCGCCCCGCTGCGCGAGGATGTCGTAGACAACCTTGGCACGGGGATTGTGCAGCTTTGCCTCGAGTGAATCGAGCCGCGCGCCGAGCGTGTCGGCGCGGGTAATGAGCGGAGCGGCCTTGGAATTCGTGCGCCACAGCTCGATGCGATCGTCGATCTGGCGCCGCACCGACCGCACCGCCTTCACCGCGTCGGCCACCCGCGAGATCGCGTCCCGCACCGTGAGGCCGAACGTCAATTGCGCCGCGAGGTCGGCCTCGGACACCGTCACTCGCGGGTCGGGCCGGATCACGAGTGGCTGGGTGTAGCTCTTCCCGTCCACCACGAGCCGCACCGTGTAGGTGCCGGGCAGCGCCGTCGGACCCGCCGTCGGATCGCCGGCATCGAGCTTGGCGCCGGGGATCTTTCGTGCGCCCTCGTACGCCAGGTCCCACACCGCGCGCTCCGCGCCCGGCGCCGTGGCGAGCGCCGGCTTCCGCGGATCGGTCGGCTCATCGGGATCATCTTCGGCGTAGTCGGCGGGCTCCGCCGTGCTCTTGAGCGTGCGGACCACCTGGCCGTGGGCGTCGAGAATCTCGAGGCGGATCTCGTCCTTCGGCTTGTCCTTCAGGAAGTAATTGATGATCGCCCCGCGCGGAGGGTTGGCCATCGCGCCGAGCTCGTCGGGCTCGTCGTGCCAGCGCCAGCGGATGGTGGGCTCCGGCGCGAAGAGATACGCGTCCGACGCCGCGATTGATGGTGACATCGCGCGGATGGGCGTGAGATCGTCGAAGATCCAGAGCGAGCGGCCGTGGGTCGCGAGCACCAGGTCGTTGTCCTTCACCTTGAGATCGTGCACCGCCACCGTCGGGAGGCCGAGCTTGAGCGGCTGCCACGATGCGCCGCCGTCGCGCGAGAGCATGACGCCGCGCTCGGTGCCGAGGTAGAGGAGGCCGCGGTGTGTCGGGTCCTCGCGCACGGCGTGCAGGTACGCGTCGGGTGCGAGCCCGCGGGTGATCCGGCGCCAGCTCCGCCCGTAGTCGTCGGTGCGCCAGAGATACGGGTGCATGTCGTCGAGCCGGTGCGCATCCGCCACGAGGTAGGCGGTGCCCGCCGCGAACGGCGACGGCTCGATCGAATTGACCGTGCCCCATTCGGGGAGGCCGGGCACGTTGCGGGTGACGTCGGTCCACGTGGTGCCCCCGTCGCGCGTGAGGTGCACGAGCCCATCATCGCTGCCGACCCAGATGAGTCCCGCCTCGACCGGCGACTCCGCCACCGCGAAGATGGTGCAGTACACCTCGACGCCGGTGTTATCGCCCGTGATCGGCCCGCCCGACCAGTGCTCCTTGCTCTTGTCGTTGCGGGTGAGGTCGGGACTGATCTTGGTCCAGTGCTCGCCGCCGTCGGTGGACTTGAACAGCACGTTGGCCGCGTGATAGACGACGCGCGGATCGTGCGGACTGGTGGCGATCGGCGCGGTCCACTGGAATCGATACTCGAGATCCTCGCCGCCGTGGCCGGACGGGTTGTCCGGATAGATGCCGACGACGCGCGCCTGCCGCGTGCGCTGGTCGTAGCGGGTGATATAGCCGCCGTACTCGCCGGCGTAGAGCACGTTGGCGTCGTCGGGCTCGGGCGCGGTGTAGCCCGCCTCGCCGCCGCCCGCCTGGTGCCAGTCGGAAGGGCGGATGCCGCTCCGGCTCAGGCTGTTGCTCGGGCCCGCGCCGGTGGCGATGTCCTGCATCGCGCCGGAGACGCCGTACGGCACCGCGTTGTCCACCGCCACATGATAGAACTGCGAGATCGGAAGCGGCGGCGCGAACCAGTGCTCGCCGCCATCGCTGGTGATGTCGACGCCGCCGTCGTTGCCGCTGATGACCCGTGCGGGGTTGAGCGGATCGATCCAGATGTCGTGATGGTCGCCATGGTGCGGGCCCTTGACCGAGACGATCGTGTGGCCGCCGTCGATCGTCTTGAGCAGGTTCACCTGGGGAAACCACACCACGTCGGGGTCGCCGGGGTCGATCGTGAGCGTGGTGTAGTACCACGCCCGCTGGCGCAACACGTGGTGCCCGCTCACGCGGCTCCAGCTCGAGCCGCCGTCATCCGAGCGGAAGAGCCCGCCCGAATCCGCCTCGATGAGCGCGTACACTCGGCGTCCGTCCGAGGGCGCGACACGCACGCCCACCTTGCCCCAGATGCCGCCGGGAAGGCCCTTGCCCACGAGATGCGTCCAGGTGTCGCCGCCGTCGCGCGACATGTAGAGCCCGCTGCCGGGGCCGCCGCTCGTGAGCTCCCACGGCCGCCGGCGCGCCTGCCACAGTCCGGCAAAGACGATGTTGGGGTTGGAGGGATCGAGCGCCACGTCGGAGGCGCCGGTGTCGGGATTCTTCTTGAGGATCTGCTCCCAGGTGCGCCCGCCGTCGCGGGTGCGATAGACCCCGCGCTCCGGGTTCGGGCCGAAGGCATGGCCGAGCACGGCGGCGTACGCGACGTCGGGATCGCGCGGGTGCACCACGATGGTGCCGATCTGCCCTTCCTGCCGCCATACCTGCGTCCACGTCTTGCCGGCGTCGGTCGATTTGTAGATCCCGTTGCCCGGCGACACGTTGCCGCGGATGTTGGCCTCACCCGATCCGACGTACACCACGTTCGGGTCCGACGGCGCCACGGCGATCGCACCGGTGGACGCGATCGGCTCGGCGTCGAAAATCGGGGCCCAGTGGATGCCGCCGTCCGAGGATTTCCAGACGCCGCCACCCGTGGTCGCCGCGTAATAGGTCAGCGGATCGCCAGCGACGCCCGAGGCGCGCGCCACCCGGCCGCCCGCCGCGGGTCCGATCGCGCGGAACTTGAGCGCATCGAACGGCGCGGGCCCCTTGTTGGCGTTGTCGGCGGCGCTGTCGACCGAGCTGTCGGGCGCGGCGGCCTGCGCGGAAAGGGGCGTGGGAAGGAGAAGCGTGAGCGCGGCGAGGGCGGCCGGCGCGGTGGTGACGAGCAGGCGCCGACATCGGGAAAGCGGCATACGCGGTCTCGGATGGGTGGTAACGGGACGAGAGCTGTCGTGATGGTTGCCCTGGGGGCTCGGGAAGATGTAAGTCGGGGACGGGGCGGTGGCAAGCGGCAAATCGTGGGCGCCGCCCGGCGCCCGGGGAGGCGCGGTGTCCCCTGTTGCTGTATGCTACGCTGATGCGTTCCCTGCTCCGCCGTGCGCGCCTCGCATTCGCCGTCGCTTTGCTCGTCGCGGCGGGTTCAGCGCTCGGCGGCTGCGGAGCGCGTGCATCGGATTCGGCGCCGGCCGATACCGCGGGCTCGATCGCGGCGGCCGGTCCGGCGGCGAGCGTCGGCTTCCGCACCCGCGACCGCCTCCACGAGCACTACCGGAAGCACGGGCGCGAATTCGGCCACATCACCCAGTCGCAGTACCTCGCCCTCGCCCAGACGCTCCGCGACCGCCCTGCCGGCGGCGACGTGCTGGAGCTCCGCCGCGCCGACGGCGTTGTCACCCGCTTCGACCGCGCGAGCGGCGCGTTCATCGCCTTCGATCCGGACGGCACCATCCGCACCTTCTTCCGCCCGAACGACGGCGAAGCCTACTTCCGGCGCCAGGCCCGCCGGGCGGCCGAGCCATGACGCCGCACGAGCTGGACGAGCTGGTGCGCCGGTGGGAGGCCATCGTGGACGAGGTCGCCCGCGGCTACGATCTCACGCTCGACGATTATCTCAACGACATGGACCTGCGCGAGCGGATCGCCCGCGCGCTCACGGACGACGCGACCGACCCGCCCGGCGCGCCGCACCACGGCCGGCCGCGCAGCGCGCGCCGTGACGAGCGGACCGAGTCCCGCCTTGCCGGCGCCGACGCCCGCTTTCACGAGCTCACCGTGCCGACCGGCCCGATCTGGGGCGCCCCCGTGGCGGCCGACGAGGGCCACGACCCGGCACACCAGTGGTGGTACTTTCGCCGCCCCGCGAACCCCGGCCCCGAGCTCGCGCGCGATCTCGCCGACGCAAAGCTGCTCGACTGATTCGCTCCTGATCCTCAAGGATTGACGCGCGGCGGCACCCGCCTTGCCGCATCGCGCCGGCGCGGCGCCGATGGGCCCATGCGTGAAGCCGCGCGCCGCCGGAAGAGGCGCACTGGCTCTTTCGCGCCCCGTGCGGCGCACCTACCTTGCGGATACCTGCGCCCCCGACGTTGCCGTGAGGCAATCCGCCACCCGCATCCCATCGCTCGATGGGTTGCGCGCTGTTTCGATTCTCTTCGTGTGCCTGGGCCACGTGAGCGGCACGGACGGTTTTCCGCACACCGACCTCCCGCTCTGGATCCTGGGCTCGCTCGGCGTGCGGGTGTTCTTCGTCATCTCCGGCTTTCTCATCACCGGGCTCCTGCTGCGCGAATGGAAGGCCACGGGCCGAGTGTCGCTCCGCCGCTTCTATCTGCGGCGCACGCTGCGCATCTTCCCGCCGTACTACGCGTTCCTCTCGATCATCGCGCTGCTGAACCTCGTCGCATACGTCGACCTCCATCCCGGCGACCTGCTCCGCGCCGCGAGCTATACCACGATCTACGCCCCGCAGGAAACCGCGTGGCCGGTGGCCCATACCTGGTCGCTCTCGGTCGAGGAGCAGTTCTACCTCGTCTGGCCGGCGTTGCTGCTCCTCGGGGGCGTCGGGCGCGGGATCTGGGTGGCGCTCGCGGCCGTGGCGGGGATTTCCGTGATGCAGTGGGGCGCCCACTACCACGCGGTGGTGCCGCTCTGGCCGGCGAGCATCCTGCTCATGTTCCAGACCGTCGGCATCGGCTGCCTGCTCGCGCTCTGGCGCGACTGGCTCTGGCGCCGCCGGGCATATCGAGCCTTTCTCGAGTCGCCCCTCGTGCTGCTCGCACCCGTCGCCGTGGCGTGGCTCTCGTTCTCCGGCATCGATGCCAACGCGCCGAACGCGATGGCCGTGGCCGGCTACGCGGCGATGGACGTGGCGCTCGCCGTCTCCGTTGACTGGTGCGTGCGCCACCCCGGCGGCATCGTCGGCCGGTTGCTCAACTCCGCGCCGATGGTGACCATCGGACTCATGAGCTACTCGATTTATCTGTGGCAGAACCCGTTTCTCGACCGGGGCGCCACCGCGGTGAGTTCAGCGTTCCCGCTCAACCTCGTCCTGACCGCGGCGGCTGCCGTACTGGCTTACTACCTCGTCGAGCAGCCGGCGCTCCGAGGGCGCCGGCGCATCGAGCGCTGGCTCGATAGACGCGGGCGTACCGTGACGGCGGAGTCGGTGGTGGACTAGCGGCGTCACTCCGCCGTGGACTCGCCCCGAATCGCCGGCGGCGACCCAAGCAAGAGCTCCAGGCTGCTCCGCCGCGGTGGCCCATGCACCGCCTCGCCGGGACCCACGCCCTCTCGGCCGATACGATCCCACCAGCTCGGGAGCGTCCACGCGCCGACGACGCGCTCGCCGGCCAGAACCGCCGCAAGCAGCGCGGCGAGCAGCGGGGCGACCAGCAGACACTGCACGAGCAGGTTCACCGCGAACGAGTCGGTGACGACGAGATGCCGCGTCAGCTCCACCGCGACGACCACCAGCGGCCCGTGCAGCAGGTAAAGCCCATACCAGCCCGCGGCCACGCCCATCATTCGCCGGCTGCGCAGGCCGCGACTCAGATAGCGGCCGCGGAGCGTCGCGACGCCGAGCAGGAGCGTGAGCGCGGGGAGCGCGAGCCAGTTGAGCTGGGTGGTGCGCCATACACCCGCCATGAGTGCGAGGGCGAGGAGCGCGACGACATCCCACGCGGGGCTCGTCTCCGGCGGCCGGCCTCCGGCCACGTGCAGGTCCAGCAGCAGAAACCCCGCAAAGAAGACGGGCAGGAATGGAATCGCGGTGAGCGCGAGGCGCGAGCCCGGCGGCACGAGCCACGCTTGCGCGGCGGCCAGCACCACGATGAGCGCCACCAGCACGCCGCGGCGCGCTCGCGCGCTTCGGATTGCGAAGAGGCGCGCGAGGAGCGGTGCCAGCAGGATGAGCTGCACCTCGACCTCGAGAAACCATGTCCCGGCATCGATCGGGTTCGGCTGGCCGAAGACCAGGCTGTGGATGTAGAAGACGCCGGCGAGGTAGTGCGGCACGAGCGTGAGCAGCGATCGGGCCTCGGCGATGGTGAAGCAGCCAAGGAAGAACGTGAGGCCCAGGACGTAGAGCACCCGGTGCGCGCCGATCGCCCGGCGCACGAACGGCCGCCAACGCGGGCAGGGCGCGCCGCCCAGGTAGTGCATCGCGAACGGCCACGCGAAAATGAACCCGCTGCAGAGCACGAGCAGTGCGATGGCCGGATGTCCGTAAGGCGCGAGATCCGCGAGCACGTACCGCGTGGCCGGACCGCTCGCCGAGACTGGCCCGGCGCCGCCGATCTTTACGTAGTAATGCACGACATGGAAGAGCGCGATGAACCCGACCGCGGCGAAGCGGAGGCCGTCGATCTCCCGTGCCCGCAACTCGTGTGACTCACTGCTGCTTGCCATCTCGCCTCCGCCCGCTGGGGAACCCGGGCCCTCGGCCCGCCGGGGCGGACAAGCGATGATGGGAGAGGAAGGGTCCTGCGGCTGCGAGATGGGCAGGACGAGCGGCGTGACGTGGCTCACGCCGATGATGCGCGGCCCGAAGGGTTACGGGTTCCAGGCGCCTCCGATGGCGCGGTAAAGCTGCACGGCGGACGTGAGTTGCAGGAGTTGCGCCTGGCTCAGCCCGAGCTCCGCGGAGAAGAGGCTGCGCTGGGCGTCGAGCACTTCGAGGTAGCTGGCCACCCCGCTCCGATAGCGCACGGCGGCGAGGGCGAGCGCGCGGCGGAGTGCTTCCACCTGCGTGGCCTGCGCCGCGGCCTGGTCCCGCGCGCTTCCGATCGCGGCGAGCGCGTCGCCCGCTTCGCGCAAGCCCACGAGCACCGACTGCTCGTACTGCGCCCGCGCCTGCTCCGCCCGCGCGCGCGCCGCCTCGATCTGGTTGGAAATCCGGCCGCCGGTGAAGAGCGGGAGCGACACGCCGCCCAGCACCTGGTACACCTCGGTCTGTCCGGTGAACAGGTTGCTCGTGTTGGGCGACTGCGAGCCGTACGAGCTCGTGATCGACACCGTCGGCAGCCGTTCCGCCTGGGCCACGCCGATCCGCGCCGTCGCGGCGGCGTACGCACGCTCCGCCTCCGCGATGTCGGGCCGCCGCGCAAGCAGGCTCGCCGGCAGCGAATCGGGCACCACGAGCGCGGCCACCGCGTCGTTGAGCGCGCCGCCGCGCGGAATCGGCGCCGGTGCCTCGCCGAGCAGCACGCTCAACTGGTGCGCCTGCTGGGCGCGCAACCGCTCGAGCGTGGCCAGCGTCGTCGCCGGGACCGCCGCTTCCGCCTCGAACTGCCGCACGTCGAGCTCGGAAATCACGCCCTGTTGGAACCGGCTCCGCGCGAGGCGCAGCGTCTCCCGCCGCGAGGCGAGCGTCCGCTCGGCGATCGTGCGCTCCTGATCGAGCTCGAGGAGTTGGAGATAGCTGGAGGCGACGTCGCTCACCAGCGTCAGCAGCACCGCGCGGTGCGCCGCCTCCTCGACGCCCAGATCGGCGCGCGCCGCCTCGACGCCCCGCCGGATCCGGCCCCAGAGATCCAGCTCCCATGCGAGATCGCCCGTCACCCGCAGGGCGTTGAACGACGTGGGCGGGAATGCGCCCACCGCCACCTGGTTGGTGCTGGCGCTCGCGTTGACGGAGACCTCGGGAAACAGCGGCGAGCGGGCGACGCCCAGCTCCGCGCGGAACTCGCGGATCCGCTGCACCGCCGTCTGCACGTCGCGGTTCTGCCGCACGGCCGTCTCGACCAGCCGCACGAGCGTCGTGTCACGGAGGATATCGAGCCATGCGGCACCGGCGAGCGAGTCGGCGGCGCGCGTGAGCGGCGGCGCCACGCCCGGCGGCGCCACCGCGGGCTCGGGCGTGGGGCCGAGCGGAACGGTGTCGGCGGTGCGTGCGGCGGCGAGCGAGTCGAAGTAGGCGCGCGTCGCACCGGTGTCGGCGCCGGAGCCGAAGTGCGTGTCCGGTGGGACGACTCCCACTGGGTGGTAGCTCGGGCCCACGGCGCAGCCGAGCACGAGCGCCGCGGCGCCGAGCACGAGCGCGCCGACGGCGCGGGCGGCTGTCGTGCGCGCGCCCGGCGTGCGCACCCCGCGTGCGGGGGCGCTCACCGCGCGCTTTCCGGCAGTCGCGCCGCCTCGCGTTGAACGTCCTTGTGCTTGCGACGCTCATCGGTCCGCTCCGCCGCCCCGCGGATCACCCGGAAAAAGAGCGGGATGAAGAAGATCCCGATCGTCGTGGCGAAGAGCATACCGGCGAACACGCCGGTGCCGAGCGAGTGCCGGCTCGCCGCGCCCGCACCGCTCGCGATGACGAGCGGCGACACGCCGAGGATGAACGCGAACGACGTCATGAGGATCGGCCGGAACCGCTCGCGCGCCGCCTCGACGGCCGCCTCGCGGAGCGGCGTGCCCCGCACCCGCATGTCGTTGGCGAACTCGACGATGAGGATCGCGTTCTTGGCCGCGAGCCCCACCACGGTGATGAGCCCCACCTGGAAGTAGATGTCGCTCGGCGTGCCCCGGAGCCAGATGCCGAGCAGCGCACCGAGCGCCCCGAACGGCACGCCAAGCAGCACGGCGAACGGAATCGACCAGCTCTCGTACTGCGCGGCGAGCACGAGAAACACCATCACGAGCCCGAGCGCGAAGACGAGCCCGGCCTGCCCGCTGCCGGCCCGCTCCTGGAATGACTGGCCGGAGTAGGCGATGCCCACCCCCTGCGACGCGAACTTCGCGGCGACGAGCTGGTCGAGCTGATCCAGCACCTCGCCCGAGCTGCGCCCGGCCTTGGGATTTCCCGTGATCAGCGCCGAGCCGAAGCCGTTGAAGCGGAGGAGCTGCGTGGGCCCGCTGCGGAACTCCGTCCGGGTGAGCGCCGACACCGGAATCATTTCGTCGTTGCGCCCCCGCACGTAGAGCCGGCCGATGTCCTCAGGCGTTCTCCTGAACTGCGGCTGCGCTTCCGCCTGCACCCGGTAGGTGCGGCCGTAGAGATTGAAGTCGTTGATATAGAGCGTCGAGAGAAACGTCTGCAGCGTGCTGAAGAGGTCGGTGAGGCTCACGCCACGCGACTTGGCCGCGGCGCGGTCCACGTCGACGTACACCTGCGGTACGTTGGCGCGGAAGTTGGTGTTGACCCCCTGTACCGCCGGGAGCTGGTTGGCCGCCGCCACGAACTCCTGCACCTTCGTGGCGAACTCGGCCACGCTCTGCCCGCTTCGGTTCTGCAGGTTGGCCTCGACGCCCGACGTGGCACCCAGGCCGGGTATCTCCGGCAGGTTGAACGCGAAGCCGATCGCGTCCTTCATCCCGAACAGCTTGGCGTTCACCCGCCCGGTGATGTCGTCGATGGACTGGCCGGCGCCCCGTTTCTCCCACGGCACCAGGTTGATGAAGATCGTGGCGCTGTTGGTCTGGTTGGTCCGCGTGAGGATGTCGAGTCCGCCCAGGGCCACGATGTTCTGCACCGACGGCTCCGCCTTGAGGAAGCCCTCCACCCGCTGCATCACCTGCTCGGTGCGCTGCAGCGACGCGGCATCGGGGAGCTGCAGCGCGATCGCGAAGTAGCCCTTGTCCTCCGTCGGAATGAACGCGCTCGGAATCGTCCGCCAGAGCACCACGGCGAGCGCCACCAGGACGGCGAATACTGCGAGCCAGAGCCGCGGCCGGCCGAGCATGCGGCCCACGCCGCCGGTGTAGCCCCGCGTCACCCGCGCAAAACCGCGGTTGAACGCACCGAAGATGCCGCCCTGGTGCGCCTCGTTCGACTCCTTGAGCAACATGGCGCAGAGCGCCGGAGTCAGGGTGAGCGCCACGAGACCCGAGAGCACGACGGAGATCACCAGCGTCACCGCGAACTGCTTGAACATCTCGCCCGTCACCCCGCCGAGGAACGCGACCGGCACGAACACGGCGCAGAGCGAGAGCACGATGGCGACGAGCGCCGGCGCCACCTGGCGGATGGCGCGGTCGGCGGCGGGGCGCGCGGCGAGGCCTTCGCTCGCCATGATGCGCTCCGTGTTTTCGATCACCACGATCGCGTCGTCCACCACAATGCCGATCGCGAGCACCAGCGCGAAGAGCGTCAGCACGTTGATGGTGAAGCCGAGCATGAGGAGGCCGAGGAACGTGCCGATGACGCTCACCGGCACCGCCAGCATCGGGATGAGCGTCGCCCGCCAGCTCTGGAGGAAGACGAACACCACGAGCGTCACCAGCAGCATCGCCTCGACCAGGGTGGTGACCACCTCCTTGATCGATGCGGTGACGAATGGCGTCGTGTCGAACGGGATCGCCCAGTGCACGCCGGCCGGCAGGTTGCGCGCGAGCTCCGCCATGCGCTTCACCGTCGCGTCCTTCACCGCGAGCGCATTGGCGCCGGGCCGGAGATAGATGAGCAGCGCCGCGAACGGCTTGCCGTTGAGCCGGCCCACGAGGTCATAGTTGCGCGAGCCGAGCACCACGCGGCCCACGTCGCGGATCCGGATGAGCGCGCCGTCGGGCTTGGCGCGCACCACGATGTCGGCAAACTGCTCGGGGGTCTTGAGCCGGCCGAGCGCCGTCACCGGCAGCGTGAGCTCGGTGCCGGGCGGCGCCGGCTCGCGCCCCACTCGGCCCGCCGGGTTGGTGGCGTTCTGCTCCCGCACCGCGGCCGCCACATCGCCCGTGGTGACGCCGAGCTGCGCCATCCGGTCGGGGTCGAGCTGGATCAGCATCGAGAACTCGAGACCGCCGAACGTGTTGGCGTTGCCGATGCCTGGCACCCGCTTGATCTCGTCCTCGATGTAGAGGCGGAGGTAGTTGGTGAGGTACGCGGCGTCGTACCGCGGATCGTCCGAGGTGAGCGCCACGACGCCGAGAATGTCGGTGTTGGCCTTGAGGATGGTGACACCGTTCTGCCGCACGGCATCGGGAAGCTGCGGTTCGGCGAGCTGCACGGCGTTCTGCACGTCGACCGCCGCCAGGTCCTGGTCGCGCGTGACGTCGAAGTACACGTTCAGGCTCATCGTCCCGTCGCTCGCGTTGGCCGACGAGTAGTAGAGCAGTCCCTGCAACCCCGAGAGCTGCTGCTCGATCGGCGCCGCCACGGCTTCGGCCACGTCCTCGGCGGTGGCGCCGGGGTACGTCGCCTGCACCGTCACGGCGGGCGGCGTGATCTGCGGATAGCGCGAGATCGGCAGCAGCCGGATGGCGAAGATGCCGAGCAGCGTGATGACCAGGCTGATGACGACCGAGAGCACCGGCCGCCGGATGAAGAAGTACCTGATCTCGGCGTCCGCGTTGGCCGCGCCGGGCTTTCGGGGCATGTCGTTCACCGCGTGGCCCCGAGCTGCGAGGTTTCGGTGTCGAGCGCCGCGCTGTCGGCGCCGGCGGCACCGGTCGTGTCGGCGGCCGGCACCGGATGCACCGGCTGGCCCGCCGCGACCTTCTGCACGCCGTCCACGATCACCCGCTCACCCGCGGCGAGGCCGCGGTCGACGATCCAGAGCCCGCCGCTCCAGGGGCCGGGCTCGATGTCACGGGTGGCCACGGTGTCGCCCTTGCCCACCACGTACACGAACTGGCGGCCGAGCGCCTGCTGGACGGCGCGTTGCGGCACGGCGAGCGCGCTGTCGCGCACGAAGCCGGTGAGCCGCACCCGCACGAACTGGCCGGGTACGAGCAGGTGGTCGTCGTTGTCGAACCGGGCGCGGAACTCCTGCGTGCCGGTCGTGGCATCGAGCGACGGCGCCACGAAGTCGAGGTGACCGGTGCGCGGCAGCGGCGATCCATTGGGCAGCGTCACGTGCACGGCGAGCTGGCTCCCCGGCTGGACGAGTGCGCGGCTCTCGGGGTGCTCCTTCCAGTCGAGCAGTTGCTGGGCCGAGGGACGGAAGCTCACGTAGATCGGATCGAGCACGTCGATCGTGGTGAGGATGTCGTCGGACCCTCGGACGCGGGCGCCCACGTCGAGCATGGTGCGGCCCACCCGGCCCGCGATCTCGGCGCGCACCACCGTGTCGTCCAGATTCTTTTTCGCTTCCGCGAGCGCCGCCTCGGCCGATTGCACCTCGGTGCGCGCATTGTCGACGTCCTGCTGCGCCACCGCGTTCTGCGCCAGCAGCGGCTCCAGCCGCGCGAGCGTGCGGCGGGCGTTCTGCGCGCGGGCAAGCGCGTTCTGGTAGGCGGCCTCGGGGCGGACGCGGTCGAGCCGGTAGAGCACCTGGCCGGGCTTGACGAAGGCGCCTTCGGTGAAGGGGCGCGCCTCGATCACGCCGTCGATCCGCGCGCGCACTTCCACACGGCGGTACGGCTGCACCTCGCCGGTGAACTCGTAGGATTCCGGCACGGGCCGCGGTGCCAGCGTTACGACGGCGACCTCGGGGGGCGGCGGCGCCTGGGGCGGCGCGGCATGCTTGCAGCTCGAAGCGACGAGGAGCGCCAGCAGGCCGGCAATGGATCGAGACGATTTCATGCATCCTCCGCCCGCGTGCGGGCTGCGGCGCCCTTGCGGGGTGTTCGCGCGCTAGCGCGGTTCGCAGTCTTGCGGTGCGCTAGCGTGCCGTCCGCCTTCACGTATCGATGCACCAGCTCGCGCACCACCTTCCACGTCGCCTCCCGGCTCGGCATGTCGGCATCATAGGGCGCGAACGCTGAAACCTTCTGCGCGACGCCGAGCACCGTGTACCCGATGATCCGCGCGGTGACGTCGGAATCGACCCGGCGGAACTCTCCCGAGCGGATGCCGGTCTCGAGGGTGGCGCCCATGAGCCGCCGCCAGCGGCCGCTCAATTCTCGGCAGAGCAGCCGGCCGGATTCCGGAAAGTCGGCCGAGTCGACCTGGGTCACCTGGATCAGTTCGAGCGTGCCGGGCGACCAGGTGTGCTCCCAGAGTCGGCGGAGCATCTGGTCGAGCCGCACGGTTGCGGAGGTGGGCGCGTCCTCGTCCGCGAGGAGCGCTTCTTCCTGGGCGATGAAGCCGACGAACCGCTCGGCGATCACGGCCTGGAAGAGCCCACCCTTGGAGCCGAAGTAGTGGGAGACGGTGCCGGGGCAGACGCCGGCGCGCTCGGCCACGTCGGCCAGGGTGGCGCGCTCGAAGCCGCAGCGGCCGAAGGTCGAGACGGCGGCATCGATGATCTCGCGCCGCCGCTCGGCGGGGCGGCGCTGCCAGCGGGGCGAGCGGGGACAAAGCTCCACGTCGGCGGCGGGTGTGGCGCGGGGTTGTCGGAGCACGGTGGCCGCCTTTGGCGAGGGATGCCAATAATTGAGCGTGCAAATAATAGAGGCGGGCGCGAAAGGCGCAAGAGCGCGCGGCGCGCGAGTTCGGAGGCACGGGACCTTGCCGGCGCCGCGAAATGGTCGCGGCGAACATCGCGGAGCGGTTGGCTGTGGTGTGTACGACGGCGCGGTGGGGCTCGAATCAGCCGGCACCCTCAGGCTCACCGGTGCGGCTCGGCGCAATTGCGTCTGCTGCAAGGCGCCGGACGGAATCGAACCGTCGATCGAGGTTTTGCAGACCTCTGCCTTACCACTTGGCTACGGCGCCGGAACTCGAAGGGAATCGAAAATATAGCTCGGGGCCGGCGGGGGACGATAGCGCCATTCAAGCATCGAATGCCGTCCCCAGCACCCGCCGCCCTTGACGCAAGTTCCCCGCGGGCCATGTTAGGCACACGCATCGCTCGACCGCCACCGTAGTCCTGTCCCCGGAGTTCCCGCAATGCCCTGCGGCCCCACCCTTCTGCTCCTCGACGCCGATGCCCGCGACGGCTACGCCGGCTGGCGCCCCGCCCCCGATGATGACCCGGGCGGCGCGACCGCGCCGCATCTCGGCCGCGTCCTCGTGGTGGATGACGAGGAGATCGTCCGGTCCTACGTCGCCCGCCTGCTGCAGGAAAGCGGCTACGGCGTGGCGGTGGCCCCCGACGGCGCGCGGGCCTGGCGCCTGATCGAGACCGATTCCGACGGCTTCGATCTCATCATCACCGACGTGCGCATGCCCCACATGGATGGCTGGCAGCTCGGACGCCGCCTCGCCGAGCGCCGCGCGCCGATTCCCGTGCTCTACATCTCTGGATTCGACATCGAGCCGCCGGCCTCCGTCGCAGCCACGTTCCTCCGCAAGCCATTTGACCCCGAGGAGCTGCTCCGCAGAGTGACCCGCCTGCTGCGCCCGGACTGACCCGGTGCGCCGCGCCACCCTTCTCGCCACCGCCGCGATCCTCCTGCCGGTGGCGCTGGCCGGCCAGCAACCGGCGCCGGACCAGAGCCTGGGCGACCTCGACATCACGCAGTTGGCGCGGATCCGGGTGACCTCCGTGAGCCGGCGCCCCGAGCCGATTTCCGAGGCCGCCGCCGCGGTCTTCGTGATCACCCGCGAGGACATCGAGCGCAGCGGCGCGGCCTCGCTCCCCGAGGCGCTCCGGCTCGCGCCGGGGCTCGAGGTGGCGCGTGCCGGCGCGCGCGAATGGGCGATCAGCGCGCGCGGGTTCAACGAAGTGACTTCGAACAAGCTGCTCGTGCTGATCGACGGCCGCGCCGTCTACTCGCCCCTCTTCGCGGGCGTCTTCTGGGACGTGCAGGATGTCGTCCTGCAGGACATCGACCGCATCGAGGTGATCCTCGGGCCCGGCGCCACCCTGTGGGGATCGAACGCGGTCAACGGCGTCATCAACATCATCACCCGTCCGGCGGCGGAGACCACGGGCGGTCTTGCGCTGGCGCATGTCGGCACCGAAGACCGGGTCGGCGGCACCGTGCAGTACGGCGGCGCGCTCGGGCGAGCCGTCGACGCGCGCGCCTACGCGCGGTATCTCTACCAGGACCCGGCGGATCTCACTACCGGCGACCCGGCCCCCGACGACTGGCGCATGGGACAGGGTGGGTTCCGCCTCGACGCGCGCCTGTCGCCGCGGGACAATGTCACCCTCCAGGGCGATGTCTATGTCGCCCGGGGCGGCGAGCGCCAGCAGCTCCCCACCCCGGACCCGCCGTTCACCGCGCTCACCGCCTACGACGTGCGTACGCACGGCGGCAATCTGCTCGGGCATTGGAGCCGGCGGCTCTCCGGCGCGAGCGAGCTCTCCGCGCGGGCCTACGTCGACCGGAACGTGCGTGACCAGGCGCCCTACTTCGGGCGCGCCGCGCTCACGACCGCCGACGTCGAAGTGCAGCACCGCTTCATCCTCGGCGGCCGCCACGACATCGTGTGGGGTCTCGGCGCTCGGCTCAACGCGGACGACATCTCGGGCGCGTACCCCGTCTCGTTCGAGCCCTCGAGCCGCACCACGCACCTCGTCACCGGATTCCTGCAGGACGACATCGCGCTTGGCGCGAATGGCTGGCATCTCACCCTCGGCACCAAGCTGGAGCACAACAGCTTCAGCGGGCTCGAGGTACAGCCGAACGTCCGGCTGCTCTGGCAGCTTACTCCGCGGCACACCCTCTGGTCGGCCGTATCGCGGGCGGTGCGCATCCCGTCGCGGGTGGACACCGACATCTTCGAGAACGCGGTCACCGCTCCGGGCCCGCCGCCGGTGACAGCCGTGGTCGAGGGCAACGACGATTTCGCGGCCGAGCGGCTCATCGCGTACGAGCTGGGCTACCGGGGCCACCCGGTGAGGGGCCTCGCGCTGGATGCCGACCTCTTCTACAACGACTACAGCCGCATCCGTGCCTTGCTTCCGAGCTCGGTCGGCAGGGTGGACGGGCGGCTGGTGCTTCCGTTCGCGATTGTCAACGACGCCACCGCGGCGAGCTACGGCGGTACGCTCGCCGCCACGTGGCAGACCACGCGGCGGATGCGGCTCCGCGCGAGCTATACCTACCTGCACAGCACCATCGAGCCTGACGAGAGCACCCCGAATGCGCTCCCCGATTTCGTCGCTCAATTGAATCCGCGCCACGAGGCTGCTCTTCGCTCCTCCTTTTCGCTGCCGGCCGCCGTGGATCTCGATCTTGCACTGCGCTACGTCTCTGCGCTGCACCCGCCCGCCATTCCCGCGATTCCGGATTATCTCCAGGGCGACGCGCGCGTCGCCTGGTCGGTCCGCCCCGGTCTCAGGGTGGCGCTGGTGGGGCAGGACCTGCTCGCGCCGCGCCACGCGGAGTTCCGCCCGGGCCCCTTCGAAGCCGAGCGGCGCGCGATCGAACGCCGGGTTCGCCTCGACCTCGAGTGGCGCTTCTAGCGGCTGGACTGTCGCGCGCCCGCCGGCGGGGCCCGCGCTGCGGCATCGTTGGCCCGCCCGCGGCGCTGTTCCTGCTGCTCGGGTTCGGCATCGGCACCGCCGGCGCCCAGGTGCCCGCCTCGGAGCTCGAGGCCGGAGTGAAGGCCGCCTACCTCGTCAACTTCACCCGTTACGTCGAATGGCCCAGCTCGGTGGTGCCCGATTCCGAGGCGCCGCTCATGCTCTGCGTGGCCGGGCTGGGGACGTTCCGCGGCATCCTCGATCGCGTGCTGGCGGAGCGGCGGCAGCGCGGGCGCGTGCTGCAGACCCGGAGCGTCGATTCCCCGTCGGCGGCGGATCGTTGCAACCTGCTCTATCTTCCGCCGGATACACCCGATGAAGCCGAGTGGCTGAAGGCGATTCGCGGCCGGCCCGTCCTGAGCGTCGGCGAGGGCGCGCAGTTCGTCGATCGGGACGGCATGATCGGATTTGTGATCGTGAACGAGACGGTACGCTTCGGGATCAATCTGACCGCGGCCAGAGCGGCCGGCCTGCGGATCAGCTCGCGGGTGCTGAGCCTGGCGACCCGGGTGCAGGACGAGCCGGGGGAGCGCTGAGCGTGCGAGCCTTCCGTGACCGTCCGATCCGCCAGAAGGTGGGCATCCTGATCGCGCTCGCCTCCATGGGCGGCGTGGCGCTCGCGGCCGCGGCGGTCACGATCTACGATCTCACGACCTTCCGGCCCCGCGCGGTGAGCGACGTGACCACGCTCGGCGCCATCGTCCGCACCAACACCGTCCCCGCCTTGCTCTTCGACGACTCCGCCGCCGCTCGCGAGAACCTCGCGACGCTGCGCAGCCGCGCCGAGATTGGCGCTGCCGCCGTGTACCGCCCCGACGGATCGCTGTTCGCGTCCTACCGGCGCGCGGGCGCGCCGCCGCTCCTGGCACCGCCGCCCGCGGACTCCGGTCTGGTCGTTCAAGGCGACGAGTTGGTGCTGACGCTGCCGGTGGCGTCCGACGACCAGCCGCTCGGCTGGCTCCGGCTGCAGTACCGGCTGCCGACCTTCTGGCAGCGGCTTCCGCCGTACGCCATCGTCGTCGTCGTGGTGCTCATCGCGGTCGGCGCGACGGCGATCCTGCTCCTCGCGGCGCTGGGCCGCTCGGTCGCGACACCGCTCCTGGGCCTCGCCGACACCGTCCGCCGCCTCACCGCGACCCGCGATCTCACGCTCCGCGTGCCGGCGCACGCGGACGACGAGATCGGGGCGCTGACGGATGGGTTCAACCGCATGCTCGACACGCTGCAGGAACGGGATGCGGCGGTGCAGGAACGGGCGGCCGCCCTGCGCGAGAGCGAGGCCCGCCTCCGGCTCGCGCTCGGCGCCGCGAGCATGCGCACCTGGGTGCTCCCGCTGGGCCCCACGATCGATGAGGCGGCGCTCGGGACCCTTCTCGAGGGCGCGAATCCGGACGACGCAGCCAGGGTGCGGCAAGCAATCGCGCAGGCCATCAGCGACCGCGGCTCGGTGGAGACGGAATTCCGGCGGACGGGGCCGGACGGCGAGGAGCGCGAGATCGCGATCCGCGGTCACGCGTATCTCGACGCGCCTGGTACGCCGGGCCAGCTCATCGGGGTATTGCAGGACGTCACCGATCGGCGCAAACTCGAGCGCCAGCTCATGCAGGCGCAGAAGATGGAGGCGATCGGCAACCTCGCCGGCGGCATCGCCCACGACTTCAATAACCTGCTCACCGGCATGCTCGGCTATGTGAGATTCGCGCAGCGGCGACTTCCCGAGGGCACGCAGGTGCGGAGCGACCTGGACCAGGTGGAGCGCGCCGCCCGGCGCGCGGCCTCGCTCACCTCGCAGCTCCTCTCGTACGCCCGGCGCCAGATGGTGCTGCCGACGCTGGTGAATCTGAACGAGGCGGTGCGCGCGCTCGAGCCGCTGCTCCGGCGCATCCTGGGCGAGGACATGACGATCGAGGTGCGGCTCGCGCCCTCGCTCCCGCCCACCCGCGTGGACCCCGGCCAGCTCGAGCAGGTGCTGGTGAACCTCGCGGTGAACGCGCGAGACGCCATGCCGGTCGGCGGCCGGCTCGAGATCACCACCCGCGAGATCGAGTTGGCTCCGGCGGAAGCGGCACGGCGTGAGCTCGTGCCGGGCGCGTATGTCGAGCTGGCGGTCGCCGATACCGGCACCGGCATCGCCCCCGACATCATGAATCGGATCTTCGAGCCCTTCTTCACCACCAAGCCGGTGGGCCAGGGCACCGGCCTCGGGCTCGCGATGTGTTACGGCATCGTGAAGCAGGCAGAGGGAGAGATCCTGGTGGAGAGCGAGTTGGGACACGGCGCCACATTCCGCGTGCTGCTGCCGGTCGCAACCGAAGAGACCGAGCCCGCCAGGCCCGAGGCCGGCGGCGGCTCGATGCAGGGTCGCGGGACGGTGCTCCTGGCGGAGGATGACGCCGCCGTGCGTGCGCTCGCGGCGCGGACGCTCCGCGAGGCCGGCTATCACGTGCTGGAAGCGGACGACGGTGGCGCCGCGCGCGTGCTCGCGGCCGAGCATGCTGCCGAGATCGACCTGTTGATCACCGACGTCACGATGCCGGTGGCGTCGGGTCCCGAGCTGGTGCAGGCGCTCCGGACGCGGCGCCCGAGCGTGCCGGTGCTCCTCATCTCCGGCTACGCGGCCGACGCCGTGAGCGGGCGGGGAGCGCTCGAGAAGGATGCTCTCTGCCTGGCAAAGCCGTTCACGCCGGACGAGCTGCTCGCGGCCGCGCGCGGCGCGGTGGACGCATCGCGGCCGGCTACGGCCTGACCGCAGGCGGCCGGCCCGCTCGCGGCGGCCCTCGGAAATTGCACGAGTTCGGGAAAGAAGTCAGAGTTCGCGCGTGCCCGCGCGGCCCCCTTCGACGGGATCCCGCGCGGACCGCTTCTTGCCGCGTCCCCCGCGCCGTCGTTCGCACACACGTTCACTCTCCGCTCGTCGCGGTCCACCCAATTCCAAGGAGCGCGCATGCCCGCCGCGCCGCTCGCGCCCGACGCGCCCCGCGCGCGCCGCCGCGCACGCTTCCGGGTTGCCTTCATAGCCGTCACCAGCGCCGCCACCCTCGCCGGCACCGCCGCCCTGCTCGCCTGCGCGGGCGAGCCCGGCGGCCCCACGGCCGTCGCCGATCCGCCCGGCGCCGAGTCGCCCGGCAGCGGCGTGCCGGGATCGCCCACGCCGCCGCCCGCGCCTTCCACCGCACGCATCGACACGATTTTCCGTGACGACTTCGAGTCCAACACGCTCGCCTCCTGGGACGACGGCAAGGACTCGCCGCTGCATGAGGTGCTCGCTGATGCGGCGCTCGCGCATGGCGGCAGCCACGTGTTGCGGATGACGTATCCCGCCGGCGAAACCGGCGGCTGGCTCACCCGCTGGTTCATGCCAGGCTACGATTCGCTCTATGTTCGTTATTACGTGCGCTTCGAGTCCAACTGGACCGGCGGCACCAAGCTGCTCAGGGTGCGCGGCTCACGGATTGACGACCGCTGGTCGGCCTTTGGCACTGCGGGTCTCTGCCCCGATGGGTACCAGTGGTTTTCGACCGGCGTCATCGCGTGGCCCGCCAAGGGCGATCCGGGCCCGCTGCAGCTCTACAGCTACTACCCCGCGATGGCGCGCGAGGATGACGGGAAGACCTGTTGGGGGCGCTTCGGCACCGGGGAGGCCACCTATTACCCGCCGCTCACGGCCTCGCGCGGAACGTGGCACAAACTGGAGTACTGGGTGAAGCTGAACGCGCCGGATGCATCGGACGGCGCGCAGCGATTCTGGCTCGACGGCGTGCTTCGCGGAGAGTGGTCGGGAATCGCCTTCCGCAAGACGACCGACCTGCGACTCAATTCCATCATGATCGACGGCTCGCTCACCGGCGTCGGCGCGCCGCCCGAGCCCGTCACCCGCCACCTCTACGTGGATGACATATTCGTCGCCACGGCAAAGCCGCCGGAGTAGTCGCTGGCGGCTGGTGTTGCCGGGGTGCGGCCCCCAACAGCGGCCGGTCAACTGATCTGGCGAACCGGCGGCGCAATGGTGAAGCGGAAGTGCTGCTCGACGAGCTGCCGCACCTTGTGCCGGCCGCGCACCGCCGGCCGGAACCGCATCAGGCCGAGCGCCCGGCGCACCGACGCCGAGAAGGCGGGGTGCGGGCTCGTGAGCAGGCGGATCGTCGTGGTGTCGACCATGCCACTGGTGTCCACCACGAACTGCGCGTAGACCACGCCCTCTGTGCCGGTTGCGAGCAGCTCCGGCGGATAGACGGGCGCGGCGCTCGTCTCGTAGCGCTGCACCACCGAGTCCACCTCGAGCACGCTGAAGACCGAGTCCGGCTGCCGCACGTCGGGCCCGACCGGCAACTCGCCCTTCGCGCCGCTCTTGGGCCGCTTGCCGCGGCGGCCGTGCGCGTCTGCGTGGGTGAGCCAGCCTTCACCCGGCCTCGTGAGCTCGCTCCCGTCTTTCAGATCTCCGCCCTCGCGCCCCCATTGCATGATCGCCGGCTGGCTCGAGCTCGCGGCCACGCGGTCGGGCGGCAGCAAGAAGAAAACGCGTGCCTCCCGCGCGTTGCTCGGGAGGACACGCCCGCCGCTGGTCACGGCAATGGCGCCTACGATGACCGCCCCGTGCGCGAGCAGGCTCAGCAGCGCGCATTCGGCGGACTGGAGAAAGTGGCGGTCGGATTCGAGGAGGGTGACTCTCATGGTCGCCTGCCGACCCGGAGCGGGGGTACCTGACGCTCAATATATGGAGGGCCGTCCCGCGCCTTGCAAGCACATTGTCGCGGTCTGGAACTGCCGCCACTAAAGAATCTTCTGCCCGAACGCGCTCCCCACGAGCCCCACCGCGAGCTCCGCCGTCCGGTTGTGGTCGTCGAGCACCGGATTGATCTCGACCACGTCCATCGACACCATCCGCCCCGTGTCGGCCAGGAGCTCCATGGCGAGGTGCGCTTCCCGGTACGTGGCCCCGCCCGCCACCGGCGTGCCCACACCCGGCGCGTCGCGCGGATCGATCCAGTCCACGTCGAGTGACACATGGAGCCCGTCCGTGCCCGCGCCGGCGATGGCAAGCGCATCCTCCATCACCGCCTTGAGCCCGCGCTCGTCGATCTCCCGCATGGTGAACACGCGAACTCCGTAGCGCCGCGCGTGCTCCCGCTCGGCCGGATCGAGGTCGCGGATGCCGACGAGCGCCGTGTTCTCCGCTCGGACGGCCGGCGCGGGCGACGCGATCCCGGCCATGCCAGCGTCGCCGTAGCCCAGCAGGTGCGCCACCGGCATTCCGTGCACGTTGCCGCTCAGCGTGCTCGACGGGGTGTTGAGGTCGCCGTGCGCGTCGAGCCAGAGGAGCCCGAGGCGCTGTCCCCGCTCCGCGAGCGCGGTCGCGACGCCCGCCGCCGACCCCGCGCCGAGCGAGTGGTCGCCGCCCAGCACGAGCGGCGCGAATCCCTCGCGCACCGCCTGCGCGGTGGCGGCGGCAATGTCGCGGCAGACTTCGGTGATGGTGGGCAGGTATCCGACGGGCGACGCGACACCGGTGAGCGAGGCGCGGTCGGGAATGCGCAGGTTGCCGATGTCCTCGACTTCGCCGCCGAGCGCCGCGAGCCGAGGCCCCAGCTGGCCGATTCGCAGGCTCGACGGCCCCATGTCCACCCCGCGCCGGCTCGCGCCCAGATCGAGCGGTACGCCGATCATCCGGATCCGGCGCATCGGCGCGCGGTTCCGGCCCTACGCCACCGCTGGGCGCGCCGCGCGCATACCGGGGCGCAGAGCGATCGGCGCGGCCGCGCCGTTCGCCTTGAGGTACGCGTTGGGATCGTGCATCATCGCGCCCGCGGGCAGGTACTCGAAGAGAGGGCCCAGATCTCTGCGGATATGGTCCACGTAGAACGACGGCAGCGCGGTCGTCTTCCCTTCCATGAAGTCGCGCACCGATCTATCGGTGTCGAGCAGCCCCCGCATTGCCGCGTGGTACTTGACCCGCCCGAATCCCTCCGACGAAACCGCCCGCATGACATTCATCCACTTGGGGATCGCGGTGCGCGTCGCGCGGAACCGCCGCCCGATGGCGCGCCAGGAGAACGAGTGGCGCGACACGTCCACCAGCCCGTCGTAGAATTCGGGCCAGCTGTAGTGCTTGGGCCGCACGTTCATCGCGTGGTTGTTGTTGAGGAAGTGGAACGGGAACGGCAGCACCCGGCCGGCGCGCTGGTACTCGAGATTCATCGGCGCCGCGCGGCCAAACGCCGAAAGCAGCGAGTACGCGGGGAACGCGCCGGGGCAGAGATCGATGAACCGCTTGGTGAGCTCGAACGGCTCGGGTCCCATGTCGCCGTCGAGGCCCAGCACGAAATTGGTCTGGATGTAGGGGATGTAGCGGAGGATGAGGTTCACGTGCTCGGAGACCTGTTGCACCTTGTCCATCCCGGTGCGGCGGGTCTTCGATTTATTGCCCAGATCGTACCACGACTCGATG
>DASUJH010000014.1 GCA_036279355.1 Gemmatimonadales bacterium | reverse complement strand
GCTCTTTGCCGCGATGGTGCCGCCGGCGCGGTCGGGGGAGTTCTTCGGGTTCTTCAGCGTGTTCGAGAAGTTCGCGGGGATCTTCGGACCGCTGGTGTTCGCGGGCGTCATCGCGCTCACGGGGACGAGCCGGCTCGCGGTGCTCTCGGTGATCGCATTCTTCGTGGTGGGTGCCGTGGTGCTCTCGCGGGTGGACGTGGCGGACGGGGAGCGCTCGGCGCGGATGGCGGAGGCGAAGGCGGCATGACGGAGATCGCCTTCCTCGACGAAGACACGGTGCGCCGGGTCCTCCGCTACGACGATCTCATCCCCGCCATGGCCACGGCGCTCGCCGATCTCTCCGCCGGGCGCGTGGTGCAGCCGGTGCGGAGCATCGTGCCGGTGGCGGAGCATCACGGATTCTTCGGCGTCATGCCCGCGTACGCCGGTGCCCTCGGCGCCAAGCTGGTGACGTTCTACCCGGAAAACCGCGGCCTCCACACGCACCACGCGCTCATTCTGCTGTTCCGTGCCGAGACCGGCGAGCCGCTGGCCGTGATCGACGGGCGGCTCATCACCGAGATGCGGACGGCCGCGGCGTCGGCGGTGGCGACCGACCGGCTCGCCCGGCCCGACGCGACGGTGCTGGCACTTCTGGGCGCGGGCGTGCAGGCGCGGAGCCACCTGGCGGCGCTTACGCAGGTGCGGCGATTCGACGATGTGCGCGTCTGGAGCCCGCGAAGCGCGGCGGCCTTTGCGCGGGAGCACGGCGTCACGGCGGCCGCCACGGCCGAGGAGGCGGTGCGCGGCGCCGATGTGGTGGTGGTGGCGACGAGCGCGACGGCGCCGGTCCTCCAGGGCGCCTGGCTCGCCCCCGGCACCCACGTGAACGCGGTCGGCGCCTGCCGCCCCGACTGGCGCGAGCTGGACGACGAGCTGCTCCGCCGCGCCCGCATCGTGGTGGACTCGCGTGACGCGGCGCTTGTGGAGTCCGGCGACGTCATCGCGGCCGGGCGGGTGGACGCGGAACTGGGCGAGATCGTGGCGGGAACTGCGCTCGGCCGGCGCGATGCCGGCGAGATCACGCTCTTCAAGTCGCTCGGCGTCGCGGTGGAGGACGTGGTGGCGGCGGCGCTGACCCTTGCCCGGAGTTGCGGCACGTCCTAGCTTCACAACAAATGATTCCTCCATCGACCATTCGACCCGTCATGACCGCCTTCCGCGCGCTCACGCGTGGGTGCAAGCGTGGGCTCAAGCGCGGGCACAGGTGTCCGCATCGAATCGCGCGCGGCCTGGCGTAACGGGTGATGGATCAACTCCGAACCGAGAGCCCCGCCGCGCGAGAGCCCGGCGGGGCAGGTTTTTTATGGACCCGATCGAACTGACGAAGACGCTCGTCGCCATCGAGTCGCCCACCTTCCACGAGGGGCCCGCGCTCGCGTACCTCGCGGGGGTGCTGGAGCGCGCCGGCTACCGGGTGACGCGCCAGTCGGTGCCGACCGCCGCGGGGGTCGCCGCGCCGCGCGTGATCGACGCGTCGCCCCCGGGCGAGCGCTGGAACCTCTACGCCTGGCGCGAGCCGCCCGCGGTCGTCTTCTCCACCCACCTCGACTGCGTGCCGCCCTACGTCCCGCTCGGCGAAGACGACGAGTGGATCTACGGTCGCGGCTCCTGCGACGCGAAGGGCATCGCCGCCGCGATGGTCGCCGCGGCGGAGCGGCTCGCGGAGGCGGGCGAGCGGCGGGTCGGGCTCCTCTTTGTGGTGGGCGAGGAGAACGGCTCCGACGGCGCGCACGCGGCGCACGCGCTCGAGCCGCGCGGGCAATTCTTCATCAACGGCGAGCCGACCGAGAACCTGCTCTGCATCGGACAGAAGGGCTCGCTCCGGATCGATCTCGAGGCGACGGGCCGCGCCGCGCACTCGGCGTATCCGGCCGAGGGACAGTCGGCCATCATCCCGCTGCTCGAGACGCTGCGCACCATTCGGCGCCTTCCGCTCGCGTTCGATCCGGTGCTGGGCGAGTCGAGCCTCAACATCGGCACCATCCGCGGCGGCGTGGCGCCCAACGTGATTCCCGCGCACGCGGCGGCGCAGATACTGGTGCGCACCGTGGGGCCCACGAAGGAGTTCAAGGAGCAGGTGCGGCTCGCCGCCGATCCGGCGGTCAGCGTGAGCGCCGAGGTCGAGATCCCCGCGTACAAGGGCGAGGGCCTGCCTGGGTGGGAGACTACGGTGGTGGGTTACGCGAGCGATCTGCCGTTCTTCCGCAACTGGGGGCGGCGCTACCAGCTCGGACCCGGCTCGATCCGGGTGGCACACACCGACCGCGAGCGCATCGCCAAGGGCGAGCTGCTCCGGGGTGTCGAGCTGTACGTGAAGCTCGCCAACGATCTGCTGGCGAGCGAAGGCGCCGCGGGCGAGCGCCCGGCCGGCGAGCCGAGCGCTTCAGAGCCGGCGCGGAAGACCAGATGAGTGCAAAGATTCCCGTCGCGGTGCTCGGCGCGACTGGCACCGTCGGCCAGAAGTTCGTGCGGTTGCTGGCGGAGCATCCCTGGTTCGAGCTGGCCGCGCTCGCGGCGTCGGGCCAGAGCGCGGGACGGCCCTACGGCGAGGTGGTGCGCTGGCGCGAGACGGCGCCGCTGCCGGAGCGCATCGCACGGATGGTGGTGCAGCGCTCGGCGCCGCCGATCGACGCGCGCATCGCGTTCTCCGCGCTCGACGCCGATGTCGCGGGCGACATCGAGCAGGCCTTTGCTCGCGCGGGTGCGTTCGTGGTGACCAACACGCGGGTGCACCGGATGGACGCGGACGTGCCGCTCATGATTCCGGAGATCAATGCCGACCACGTGACGCTCGTCGGCCGCCAGCGCACCAACCGCTGCTGGCCCGGCGCCATTCTCGCCAATCCCAACTGCTCCACCGCGGGACTGGTGCTGGCGCTGGCACCGCTGCATCAGGCGTTCGGCGTGGAGAAAGTGTTCGTCTCGACGATGCAGGCGGTGTCGGGCGCGGGATATCCGGGCGTGCCCTCGCTCGACATCGTGGGCAACGTGATTCCGCACATCGGCGGCGAAGAGGAGAAGATGGAGCGGGAGACCGCCAAGATTTTCGGCGCGGTCACGAGCGGCGGCGTGACGCCGGCGCCGATGGTGGTGAGCGCGCACACCAACCGGGTGCCGACGGTGGACGGGCATCTCGAGGTGGCGAGCGTGGGACTTCGGGAGAAGGCGACGCCGGAGCAGGCCATCGCGGCGTATCGTGCGTTCGCGGCGCCGCCCTCGGTGCGCGGGCTGCCGTCGTCGCCCGCGGTGCCGGTGGAAGTCGATCTCCGCCCCGACCGGCCGCAGACCCGGCTCGACCTCGAGCGCGGCAACGGAATGACGGTGACGGTGGGCCGCATTCGGCCCTGTCCCCTGCTCGATCTTCGGCTGGCGCTGCTCAGCCACAACACGATTCGCGGCGCGGCGGGCGCCGCGGTACAGATCGGCGAGCTGCTCGTGGCTGAGGGGTACGTGTCCGCATGATCGTCTGCAAGTTCGGCGGCACCTCGGTGCAGCATGCGGAGGCGATCGGGCGGCTCATCGACATCATTCGCGCGCGCGAGGCGGAGCGGCCGGTGCTGGTGGTGTCCGCGCTCGCGGGGGTGACGGACGGATTGCTCGACCTCGCGCGCCTGGCCGAGCGGCGCGACGCCGGTGTGGGCGGGCGCCTGGCCGCGCTGGTGGCGCGGCATGAGGACACGGCGCGCGCGCTGCCCGGCGCGGAGGCCGCGCTCGACGACATCCGTGCGGAGGCCGACGCGCTCGGTGCCGAGCTCGAGGCCGTGATGGGGCGCCGCGCGCTGCCGCGCGAGCTGGATGCGATCGCCTCGCGTGGCGAGCTGTGGAGCTCACGGCTCATCGGCGCGGCGCTCGAGGGCGCCGGCGTGCGCGCCGAGTGGGTCGACGTGCGCTCCATCATGGTGACCGACGACCGCTTCGGCCGCGCGACGCCGTACGCGCAGTTCTTCACCACCCGCGCGCGCGAGTGTCTGGGTCCGCTGGTGGAAGGCGGGGCCGTCCCCATCACGCAGGGATTCATCGGCGCCACCGCCAACGGCGTCCCCACGACGCTCGGCCGCGGCGGCTCGGACTTCACCGCGGCGCTCCTCGGCGCGGCGCTGCACGCGCGCCGGGTCGAAATCTGGACCGACGTCGACGGCCTCATGACGGCCGACCCGCGCGTCGTCCCGTCAGCGCGGACGCTCCGGGTGGCGAGCTACGAGGAGGCGGCCGAGCTGGCGACGTTCGGCGCCAAGGTGCTCCACCCGGCGACGGCGGTGCCGCTCGTGCGCGAGGGGATTCCGATCGTCGTGCTCAACTCGCACCGGCCCGAGCTGCCCGGCACCAAGATCGAGTCGGCCGCCGAGCTGGAGCGCCTGGGCGACTCGCCGATCCGCTCGATCTCGTGGAAGCGCGGCATCACCGTCGTCAACATCCGCGCGCCTCGCATGCTCGGCGCGTACGGATTTCTCCGGCAACTGTTCGAGGTGTTCGAGCGGCACGAGGTAGTGGTGGACGTGCTCGCGAGCAGCGAGGTGAGCGTCTCGCTTACCATCGAGGGCGGGCACAGCATCGACGCGCTGGTGCGCGAGCTGGAAGACCTGGGCGAAGTCTGGGTGGAGGAGCGGCGCGCCATCGTGGCGGTGGTAGGGATCGGGCTCAAGCAGACCGCCGGGCTCGCGGGCCGGGTGTTCGGTGCGCTGAGCGAAACCTGCGTCGAGGTGATCTCGCAGGGCGCGTCGGCGATCAACATGACGTTCGTGGTGAAGGAAGAGGACGGGCCCGTGGTGGTGCGGCAGCTTCACCGGGAGTTCTTCGGCTCGTGTTGACGCTCGCGATCGTGGGGCACGGGCGCATGGGCCGCGCGGTGGCGCAGGCGGCCGCCGCGCGGGGGCACACGATCGGGGCGATCATCGACATCGACGACAATGCGGGCGGCGCGGGGCTCACCCGCGAGCGGCTCGAGGGCGTGGACGTGGCGGTGGAGTTCACGGCGCCCGCCGCGGCGGTTGGGAACATCGAGCGGCTCATCGAGGCGGGGGTGCCGGTGGTGACCGGCACCACGGGCTGGCACGGCGAGCTGCCGCGCATCGCGAAGCTGGTCGAGCGGAAGGGCGGCGCGCTGCTTTACGCGTCGAACTTTTCGATCGGCGTGCATCTGTTCCTCAAGACCGCGGCGGAGATGGCGCGCCGCTTCGCCGGCCGGGCGGATTACGACGGATTCATCGTCGAGGCGCACCATGCGCGGAAGGTGGACGCGCCGAGCGGCACCGCGCTGGCGCTCCAGCACGCCGCGACGTCGGCCGACGCGGCGCGCGCGTTCCCCATCACGTCGATCCGCGCCGGCGCCATCCCCGGCACCCACACGCTCACCTACGACGGCCCGCACGACACGATCGGGCTCTCGCACTCGGCGCGGAGCCGGGAGGGATTCGCCGAGGGCGCGGTGGCCGCGGCGGAGTGGTTGCCGGGACGGCGCGGCGTCTTCACCTTCGAGGACATGCTTTTCGGAGATAACCGATGACCAGCGCCAGAGGGCGCGGGACGTTCCAGGGCTGCGGCACCGCGATCGTGACGCCGTTCACCCGCGACGGCGCGGTGGACTTCGCAGCGCTCGCGCGGCTCACCGAGTGGCAGATCGCCGAGGGGATCGACTTCCTGGTGCCCTGCGGCTCGACCGGCGAAGCGCAGACGATGGACGACGCCGAGCGCGAGCGCGTCGTGGCGAAGGTGGTCGAGGTGGCGGCGGGCCGGGTGCCGGTGATGGCGGGCGCCACCGACAACGACACCGCGAGAGCGGTGGCCGAGACGCGGCGCATGTGCGCCACCGGCGCCAGCCACATCCTCAGTGCCACTCCCTACTACAACAAGCCCACACAGGAAGGTCTTTACCGCCACTTCATGGCGGTGCTCGACGCGTCGACCCGGCCGGTCTGCCTCTACAACGTGCCGGGCCGCACGGCGGTGAACCTCAAGCCCGAAACCGCGCTTCGGCTCGCGGCACATCCCAACTGCCTCGGCATCAAGGAGGCGAGCGGCGACCTGCGCCAGGCGATGGACCTGATCCGCGGCCGGCCCGAAGGATTTTCGGTGCTCTCGGGCGAGGACTGGCTCGCCTTCGCCATCGTCGCGGCCGGCGGCGACGGGCTCATTTCGGTCACCTCGAACGAGGCGCCCGCCGCGATGCGCGCCATGGTGCACGGGGCGCTCGACGGAAAGCTCGGGCCCGCGCGGCAGTGCCTCGATCGACTGCTGCCGCTCATCGACGCCAACTTCGCCGAGACCAATCCAGGGCCGGTAAAGGCGGCGCTCGCGATGATGGGGAAAATCGAGGACGTGCTGCGCCTGCCGCTGGTGCCCGCGGGCGCCGCGACGCGCGACACGTTGCGTGACGCGCTCCGCACGGCGGGCGTGCAGGGTGTCTGAGCGCGGCGCGGCGGTGCGCGGCGGCGGGTCGCTCGGCACCGAGCCGCGCGCCGACGAGCTGCGCGCGCGGCTCGCGCGCTACACCGATGGCGTGCCGCCGGGGGAGGAACCGCAGGCCCGCGCGGCATTCGACGCGCTCAAGGCCGCGCTCAACCGCGGCGAGGTGCGCGCGGCCGAGCGCGGCGCGGACGGGCGCTGGCAGGCGAACGCGTGGGTCAAGCAGGGCATTTTGCTCGGCTTCCGGCTCGGGCGGCTCGCGCCTGCGGCCACCGGCGGCCCTTTTCCCTTCTACGACAAGGACACGTATCCGCTTCGCGCCATCGGCCCGAATGACGGCGTGCGCCTCGTGCCGGGCGGCTCGGCGATTCGCGACGGCTGCTATGTCGCCCCCGGCGTCATCTGCATGCCGCCGATGTACGTGAACGTCGGTGCGTACGTGGACGAGGGCACGCTCATCGACAGCCACGCGCTGGTGGGGAGCTGCGCGCAGATCGGGCGCCGGGTGCACCTCTCGGCCGCGGCGCAGATCGGCGGCGTGCTGGAGCCCGCGGGGGCGCTGCCCGTGATCATCGAGGACGAGGTGCTGGTGGGCGGCAACTGCGGCGTGTACGAGGGCACGGTGGTGCGCGAGCGCGCGGTGCTCGCACCCGGCGTGCTGCTCACGGGGGGCACCGCCGTGGTGGACCTGGTGCACGACAAGATCTACCGCCGTACTGCCGACCGGCCGCTCGAGATTCCGTCCTGCGCAGTGGTGGTGCCCGGCACCCGGCCGGTGACGAGCGGCCCCGGCAAGGCACTGGGCGTGAGCCTCTACGCGCCCATCATCGTGAAGTACCGGGACGAGCGGACGGATGCGGCGGTGGCGCTGGAGGAGCTGTTGCGCTAGCGCTGTCCCCCGCAGCGTCGTCACGTCTCCGCTTGCGGCATCTCCCTCCGCAGAGCCGGCCCTGCCATTGTGACCCTCCGCACGGCGCCAACCCGCCGGATTGCGAACGTGAAGGCTGTACCCATCGGAGGAGCGGCTATGTGGTGGTACGGCGGCGGGTGGTGGTGGTGGTGGATTCTCTTCGTGGTCATCCTGTTCATCTTTCCACTCGGGTACGGGTGGGGTTATCGCGGCTGGGGCCCCTGGTATCAGCGGTCGCCGGGGCGGAGGCGCACGGACGTGGCCCCGGGCACCGCGACCACGGAGACTGAAGCGGATGTCGGCGCCGGATGGGGATGGCTCGGCTGTTTCCTGTGGATTATCCTGATCATCGCGATCATCTGGCTGATCGCGGCGCTGGGGTGGGGCGGGCGGTACCACTGATCGCATAATCGCGCCGGGCCCGTCGGACAATCAACTCCCGTCGTCGACGGGCCCAGGCGCCATGCCCACCCACACCCACTATCTCTGGTTCGAGACCAAGAAGCGCCAGGAGATCATCGACATCACCGACCAGGTGGCCGAGCAGGTGCGCGCGAGCGGCATCCGCGAGGGGATGGTGCTCGTCTCGGCCATGCACATCAGCGCGTCGGTGTTCGTCAACGACCACGAGTCGGGGCTGTGGCAGGACGTCCTGTACTGGCTCGAGCACACCGTCGCCCCGTGGGACCCCGCGCGCTACCACCACAACGAGACCGGCGAGGACAACGCCGCGGCGCACCTCCGGAGCCTCACGATCGGGCACGAGGTGATCGTGCCGATCACGGCGGGCAAGCTCGATTTCGGACCGTGGCAGCGGGTGTTCTACGGGGAGTGGGACGGGCAGCGCCGCAAGCGGGTGATCGTCAAGGTGATGGGCGAGCGCTGACGTCGGTGACGTAAACGTCGCTCTGGCGATCCTCGACCACGACGTACGCGGTCTTGCCGTCCGAGTCCCACGAGCCGCGGCTCGAGGGCTCGCGCGCCGGATCGTCGAATCGCATGATCATCCGGCCGCGGCCGCCGGCCTCCGGCAGCACCCAGAGGCCCGGAATGCCGTTCGGGAGGATCGGCTCCAGCCCGATCGCATTTCCCACGGGCCAGGTGCCGGCATGCACGGCGAGCGCGGCCGAATCGAACTCGGTGCGAATCGGCTGCGCCGGCCCGCCGTCGACCGGGATGAGCATGGCGTGGACGGAGCCGGGAAGCGTGCCACTGTCGGGCGAGAGAATGAGCCATTTGCCATCGCGCGTCCACGCCGCGGGGCCGGTCTTGCCGTAGACCTTCTTCGGCTCACCCCACGATCCGTCGGCGTTTCGGCGCACGACGAACACGCCCCCCTGGCCGTTCGGCGCCTCAGTCTCCGAAAAGCACAGTGCGCGCCCGTCCGGCGACCAATGCGCGTAGCGGTTCTGCCACCGCCCCGCCGCCGCGATCTGCTCGGGGCCGCCGCCCGCCGGCATCACCACGATGGCGCGCCGGCCGCCAGCCCGCACCGCGTGAAACGCGACCTCGCGCCCGTCGGGCGAGGCGACGGGCCAGAATTCGTCGGCCGGATTGCTGGTGAGCTGCTCGGGCTGGCCGCCGGTGACCGGCATGCGATAGAGGTCCTGGTTGCCGTTCCGGTTGGAGTCGAAGTAGAGCCACCGGCCGTCGGGGCTCACCGAGAACGACTCGATCAGCTGATTCCCCATGGTGACCTGGTGCGCCGCGGACATCGACGCCGCACCCTCGGACGGGATCGCGGCGGCCCAGATGTTCGACTGCGTGGTGAAGATGGAGTACGCAAGGCGGCGTCCGTCTGCGGCGAGACTGATGGAGTGCGCGCCGAGTCCGAAGGTGACGCGCGCAGCGGACCCGGCCGGCTCGCCGTGCGAGGTGACGGTGACGCGGTAGACGTCGCGCGGCCCGTCGCGATTGGAGATGAAGAGGAGCCCGCGGCTGTCGGGCAGCCAGGTGGGACTCACGTCTAGCGAGGCGCCGTCGGTGACGTGCACCGGCGCGCCGCCCTGAGCCGGCAGGATCCAGATGGCGCTCGGCCCGATGTTGCCGAGCAGGACGGAGCCCAGGCTGAAGTTCGCGTTGCCGGCGACGAGCGCGATCATCGATCCGTCGGGAGACCAGACGTAGGAGTGCGGATCGTTGCCGCCGAGCGTGGCGAGCGCGTGCTCCGCCCCGCTCTCGTCGTGCACCATCACCGTGTCGCCGTGCGCGAAGACGAAGCGCCGGCCGTCCGGCGCCCAGGCGGCGGATTCCTGGCGCCCCTCCGGCTGAGCCCTCGCGATGAGGCGCGGCCGCCCGCCGAGCGCCGGTACCTCGTACACGCCGTCATCCGTGCTGTAAAGCAAGCGCGAGCCGTCGGGCGACCATCGCGGCTGCCGCTGCGACGCACCGCTGTCGGGCGTGAGCGCGATCGTCTGCGCGGCGCCTCCGCCGCCGATCTGCCGCACGAAGAGCCGCATGCGCTCGGCCGGGCCGGCGGCGTAGGCGATGAACTTGCCGTCGGGTGAGATGGCGGGGTCGAGCTCGAGTCCCGCATCGAACGTGACCTGCGTGGCGCGGCCGAGCACGAGGTCCGGCGGCCCGCGGCGCCGGAGCGCCAGCACCGCGACCGCGGCGAGCGCCACGGCCGCACCGGCGAGCCCGGCCCAGAGCGCCGTGCGCGAGCGGCGCGGGCGGGGCGCCGCCACGACTCGCGTGCTGGTGGGTGTCGTGCCGCCGCTCGGCGTGCCGAGGAGCTCGAGTCGTTCGACGATCTCCTGCGCGCTCTGCCACCGATCGGCCGGGCGCTTGGCCAGCGCGCGCATGATCACTTCGGCGAGCACCGGCGGCACGGCGGGGCGCCGCTCCGTGACGGGCTGCGGCGCCTGCGTCATGTGGGCCGCGAGCACGGCTTGCGCGCTGAACCCGGTAAAGGGCGGCGCGCCAGTGAGCAACTCGTAGCCCAGCGCACCCAGCGCGTAGATGTCGGCGCGATGATCGATGGAGGGATCGGCGGCGGCCTGCTCCGGTGCCATGTAGGCGGGCGTGCCGAGCGCCACGCCCGCGGTCGTGAGCTGCTGGCGGCCGGTGGCCTCGCTCACCGCCTTGGCCACGCCGAAGTCGGTGACGAGCGCATGGCGACCCGAGAGCAGCACGTTGTCGGGCTTGATGTCGCGATGCACGACGCCGTGCGCGTGGGCGTACATCAGCGCGTCGGCCACCTCGGCCAGGATGCGCGCGGCCTCGGCGATCGGCAGCTCGCCCTGCCGCGCCACGCGCTCGCGGAGCGACTCGCCCTCGACGTACGGCATCACGTAGTAGAGAAACTCGGCGCCGCCGGCGGCGTCCGGCGCGCCGCCCGAGTCGAGCAGCGGCAGGATGTGCGGATGCTGCAGGCCGGCGGCGATCTCGATTTCGCGGGAGAACCGCTCCGGGCCGAGCGTGGCGGCGAGCTCCGGCCGAAGCACCTTGACGGCCACCTTGCGGTGGTGCCGCTCATCTTCGGCGAGGTAGACCGTCGCCATGCCGCCGCTGCCGATCTCGCGCAGCAACGCGTAGCGGCCGGCGAGCGCCGCGCGGAGCCGGTCGAGTGGGCTATCGGTCACGGAGAGCGTTGCAGGCGGGACATCATCAAGGGGATGGGCGAGCGCCGACGTCGGCCACGTAGATGTCGCTCTCGCGGTCCTCGACCAGGACGTACACGTTCTTGCCGTCCGCCGCCCAGTTGCCGCGGTTCGCGATTTCGCGAGTCGGATCGTCGAAGCGCACGGCCAGGCGCGCACGTCCGCCCACCGGTTGCAGCCAGAAGCCCGCCGCGCCGGTCGGCAGGATCGGCAGCAGTCCGAGCGTGCGCCCGTTCTCCCACCACCCGGCGTTCACCGTGATTGCCGTCGAATCGAATTGCGTCTGCACCGGCACGGGCGATCCGCCGTCGACGGGAACGATCGTTGCCCTGGCAGCCTTGAAAAGCGTGAGACCGGGATCGGCGTTGAGCAGCAGCGAGCGGCCGTCGGCCGACCACGTGGCGAATCCCGAGCGATCATAGAGCTTCTTCGGCGTTCCCCACGACCCGTCGGCGTTCCGCCGCACGACGAACAGCCCGACCTCGCCCGGCGGCGCTTCGGGCGTGATCGAGAAGGCGATCGCGCGGCCATCGGGCGACCACTGCGCATAGCGGTCCTGCCACGCGCTGGCGGCGGCGACCTGCTCGGCGCCGCCGGCCGCCGGTATCACCAGGATCTTGCGCCGCCCACCCTCGCGCACGCCGTGAAACGCAACCTCACGTCCGTCCGGCGATGGATCCGGCAGGAAGTCGTCCGCCGGGTTGGTGGTGAGCTGTTCAGGCTCGCCTCCGGCGAGCGGCATCCGGAACAAGTCCTGGTTGCCGTTGCGGTTCGAGTCGAAGTAGAGCCAGCGTCCGTCCCGGCTCACCGCGAAGCCCTCGACGAACTGGTTGCCGGTGGTAATCTCGCGCGCCGACGAAATCGACACGGATCCCTCGGACGGCACCGGCACGGCCCAGACATTCGAGCGGGTGAGGAACGAGGCATACGTCAGATGGCGCCCGTCGGGTGTCAGGCTGATCGAATGGACATCCAGGCCGTACGTGACGCGCGCGGCCGGACCGGACGGTTCGCCACTGGCCGTGACCGCGATCCGATAGACGTCGCGCGGTCCGTCGCGGTTGGAGACGAACAGCAGTCCGCGGCTCGCGGGCAGCCAGGTGGGGCTCGTGTTGAGCGCAGCCGCGTCGGTGACGTGCACCGGCTTCCCTCCGCCGGCGGGAACGATCCAGATGGCGCTCGGCCCGATGTTGCCGAGCGCCGCGGCGCCGCCCAGCGTGAAGAGCGAGTTGCCGGCGACCATCGCGATCAGCGATCCGTCGGGCGACCAGGCGTACGAGTGCACATCGCTGCCCGAAAGCACGGCGAGCTGGCGGTCGGTTCCGCCCTCCGCATGGATGAGCAGCGTATCGCCGCGCGAGAACACGATGCGACGGCCGTCGGGCGACCATGCGGCGGAGGCGCCGCCGCTGGAGGATGACGCGTGGGCGATGAGTCGGGGTCGTCCGCCGAGGGCGGGCACGTCGTACAGGCCGTCATCGGTGTGGTAGAGCAGCCGGGTGCCGTCCGGCGACCAGTGCGGCTGCCGCTGCGCGGAGCCGCTGTCCGGCGTGACCGCGATCGCCTGTCCGGCGCCGGCGCCGCCCAGTTGCCGCACGAAGAGCCGCATCCGCTCCGGCGCGCCGCGGACGTACGCGACGAGCTTGCCATCGGGCGAGATCGTCGGGTCGAGCTCGAGCCCCGCGTCGAAGGTCACCTGGGTCGCGCGGCCCAGCACGAGCGTCGGCGGCTCGCGCCGGCGGAGCGCAAGAACGGCCACGGCGGCGAGCGCCACGGCGGCGCCCGCGAACCCCGCCCAGAGCGCCGTGCGCGAGCGGCGCGGGCGCGGTGTCGCGACGAGCCGAGTGCTCGTCGGCGTCATGCCGCCGCTCGGCGTGCCGAGCAGCTCGAGTCGCTCGACCATTTCCTGCGCGCTCTGCCACCGATCCGCCGGCCGCTTGGCGAGGGCCCGCATCACGACCTCGGCCAATACCGGCGGAATGCCGGGCCTGCGCTCGGTGATCACCTGCGGCGCCTGGGTCATGTGCGCCGAGAGCACGGCCTGTGCATTGAAGCCGGTGAACGGGGGCGCGCCGGTGAGCAGCTCGTAGCCCACGGCGCCCAATGCGTAGAGATCGGCGCGGTGATCGACCTGCGGATCGGCCGCGGCCTGCTCGGGCGCCATGTACGCGGGCGTGCCGAGCGCCACACCTGCCGTCGTGAGCTGCTGGCGGCCCGTCGCCTCGCTCACGGCCTTGGCCACGCCGAAATCGGTGACCAGCGCGTGACGGCCGGAGAGCAGCACGTTGTCCGGCTTGATGTCGCGGTGCACGACGCCGCGTCCGTGCGCGTAGGCGAGCGCGTCGGCCACTTCGGCCAGGATGCGCGCGGCGTCGGCGATCGGCAGCTCGCCCTGACGCGCAAGACGATCGCGGAGCGACTCGCCCTCGACGTAGGGCATGACGTAATAGAGGAAGCCGTCGGCCTGGCCGGAGTCGAGCAGCGGCAGCACGTGCGGATGCTGCAGGCCGGCGGCAATCTCGATTTCGCGGGAGAAGCGTTCGGGGCCGAGGGTGGCGGCAAGCTCGGGGCGGAGCACCTTCACGGCCACGTTGCGGTGGTGCCGCTGGTCCTCGGCGAGGTACACGGTGGCCATGCCCCCGCTCCCGATCTCGCGGAGGAGCGCGTAGCGATCGGCGAGCGCGGATTTCAAGCGGTCGAACGACTCGGGCATGGAGGCGCCCCGAAGGGGAGCAAGGAGTATAGGGGGGTGCCCGCGGAAGGGCTACCGGACGCGGGCGAACTTGTAGGGGAGATCGGCCGATGACCAATAGCTGGCGTCTTCCAGCGGCGGCAAATCGAGCTGGAAGTAGAAGCGCATGAGCGCGCGCATCGCGTTGATGGGCGAGATCGAATCGTAGACCAGCCCGGCCGGCGCACCGGGAAACCGGTAGGCGGCGAAGATGTCGAGGCGCTCGGCGACTCGGTCGGGGGGCGCATTGGAGAGCGATGGTTGGTCACGGCCCATCCGGCCATGCCCGTGGTCCGCCTGCAGCATGACGACGAGCGGCCGAGAGCTGTTCGCCGCCATCGCGTCCACCAGGCGATCGACCTTGCGATTCACGCAGCGGATCTGGTCCACGTAGTCCGCCTTGATCTGGAGCGAGTCGGGACCGTCGTCACGCTCGGGCCAGGACGGCCGGCGGTGGCGGCATTCGGCGTCGTACACGTATGGCTCGTGCGGCACGGTGAAGTGCGCGAAGACGTAGACCGGCCGCTGCTGCCTCAGAAGTAGCGGGATCTGCTCGAACTTCCAATCCAGCGATGCCGCGGACTCCGGCGCGTACGGCAGCGCGGCGTCCGAGCAGCGGATGCTGGCGCAGGCGGCCTCCATCAGCGGAAGCAGGATCGTGGTGCGGACCCATGCCGCCTCGAATTCGTGTGTGATCGCCCGCGAGCTCGGCAGCTCGAGATCGGCGTAGCGGTTACTTGCGGTCGCGGGCAGTCCGGTCGGGAGGAATACGAACTCGTATCCCCGGTCCTTGAGGGCGTGCCAGGTGCGATTGTCCTCGAGCACCGGGTAGAAACATTCCCAGCAATGAGAATCCGGGCCCAGCGCCTTCGTCTGTGCGTCGAGGTAGTCCCAGTTGAGCATCGCGGACAAGGCGAGGAACGTCTGTACGTAGTTGGCGTGCGCATTGCCCGGCACGAAGAAACCGCGGCGCCTGAGTCCGTCCTCGAACGGCGTATCGTCGAACCCGAAGTTCGCGCGCAGGCTCTTCGCGCCGGTGTACTTGTCGAGAATCACGACCACGACGTGTGGCAGCTCGCGCTGCGACGAATCCGGATCCACCCCACGGACTGGCGCGCTCCGGACCGGCAGCGGCTGCGCCACCGCGACCGATACGTGGTGCAGGTGGCGCCACGCCAACGTGCCCCCCGACCAGAAGAGCAGTATTCCGCCAAACAGATTCAGGTATCTGGACACGCCTGCGAAGGTGCGGCGGCTGCGGCGCAGGAACAGGTTGAGCACGATGATCAAGAGCGCTGCGCAGACCACCGCCGCAACTTCGCCGGCCACCTCCTGCCGCCACGCGAACAAGTCACCCCAGAACCAGAACGTGACGCAGACGAGCACGGCGAAGCCCGCGCCCGCGGCCCGGCGGTGCGGATCGGGACCGGCCGAGAGCGCGACCAGATATGCCGCGTCGGCGATTGCCGTCGCGAGCAGCAGCGGCCGCAGCAGGTCGTGGAGCGGGATGAGCTCCGTGGCGTTCGCGGAAGCGATTGCAAGGACGGAGTAGAGCGCGAACAGGAACGGATATGGGACGATGTTGAATCGCCTCATGCGCCGGCACCTTTACGCGCACCCGCCCGCGCGAAGAACAGCACCCGCTCCGATTCCGGCAGTGCCTGCCGCTCTACTGCCGGAAACTCGCGCTCGAGCGCCGCGACGAAGGCGGCCTCGGTGTAGTCCGGAAAGATGTCGCGGCGCGCGGCGAGCAGCCGTTGCACCATCGGGTCATCCTTCGGCACGAACTCGACCAGCACAGCCGGGGCCAGTCGGCGGAAAAATCCGGCGATCTGCGCGAACGAGAGATTGTGCCCGATGGCCAGATGGTGAACCAGCGCCAGTGCGAGCGCCATGCCGGCCGGCCCGCGCTCCGGCAGGCTGGCGCGTTCGCGGAGCGCCCAGCCGAGCGGCGGCGTCGGGTTGGTGAGGTCCACGAGGAGCGGGAGCACGTTCCGGTCGGTGCGCTCCGCCACTCTCCTGAAATTGAGCTCGACCGCCGCGGCGTCGGCGTCGAGCGAGAGCACCTTCGCGCCGGCATCGGCCGCAATCCGGCTGAACGTCCCCGTGTTCGCGCCGAGGTCCCAGATGCGGCGCGCGCCGGCGGCGCGCACGCACCGGTCCACGATTTCACGCTTGGCCTCGAACGCGGCGGTGCTGTAACTGTGGGTGCGGTCGTAGTCGGCCCACACCGTTCCGGCGGGCTGCCAGCGGCAGCCCGACACGGCCTCTTCCAGGTGCTCGAGCAGCGATTCGAGCCCGCGGCGGGAGACGGCAGCTGGTTTGGACGGCGGTTCTTGCGCTGCCTCACCGCGGGCGATGCTGCGCGAGTGCAGCCGCAGGTGCACCCAGGCGCTCACCGAGAGCGGCGCGCGCCAGCCGAGCAGACGGCTCGCCAGCCCAAGCGGCAGCCCGTCGGGATAGACCCGAAGCAGCCGACTCAGATCGGGCGCGACGTGCGCCATGAGCAGCAGCGGCGCGAGAAAGTGCTCGCAGAACTGGCGGTATGCCGGCCACGGCGTGCCCTCGACGTAGCGCTCGAACGAGAGGGTGTCGATGAAGACCGGGTGCGCGCCGTCGAACTGCACATTGAAGGCGGACGCGTCCTTGAGCAGCATGCCGCGCGCGAGCGCCCGGCGCGCAACGGCGAGCGTGCAGAGCGCGGCCGCACGAAGCTGGCCAAAGCACCACTCGTAGGGATACGACACGAAATCGACGCGCGTGGGGGCGATGATGCGAAAGGCGCCGGCCGCCGCCGGGTGGGGCGTCGCGACCTCGGCGTGCGGGACGAGAAGTTGGGCGGCGACGAGGTCGTCGTAGAGGCCGCCCGACATGAGCTGGGTGTAGTGCTCGGCGTAATCCCGAGCGATGTATCGGTAGAGGATCCCGTCGTGCTCGAAGACGAAACCGCTCGGGTCGCGAAAGGAGGCCGCGAGCCGCTCCAAGTTACCGGCCCGCGATGCGCGCGACGAGTCCGTGCACTAGGGATGTGGCGCGCCTCCACCACCGCTTGGCGGTGAGGAGCCCCGCCAGGAAGCCGGCCGCGGCGACCTGGAACACGATGCTGCCGACCGATGGATCAACGTAGGCGTGGAGCGAGCGCGGCAACAGCAGCGCCACGACGCCGACCAAGCCCAGACAGGTCAGCAGCTTGGAGCCGGGCGACTCGGCGCGGGGAGCGGATGGCATCGAGCAGGGACCTCCGGCGCGGCGCGGAGGCGCGCCGGCAGATTGTCAGTTTTCCGATGGGGACACAAGCGGTCCAGGCGCAAATGCGGTGCCAGCCAAGCGCCCTCACATCATCCGATACTTCGGCCCGCTCCCCCCCTCCCGCGGCGTCCACCTCGGCCCCAGCACGTCGGTCGCCTTGCAATCGACGCAGTTCGGCGCGTTGACCCGGAGCTCGTCGCCAACGCGCTCGTACACCGCCGCCGGACAGACATGCGAGTAGAACTCGGCCACCGCGGGCGTCACATCGGGACCCACGAGCAGATGACTCGGGATCGTATCGCGCGTCGCGTTGCCCGACTTGAAGACCGCATCCACCTTGCTGAACGTCAGCGCGCCGTCGGGCGTGAAGGGCTCGACCGGCTCCACGGCGCGCGGCGTGCTCGCGTCGGCGGCCATGGCGATGGGCGCGCCCGGAAAGCGGCCGCCCGTCGCCGTCATCAGCACCGCCTTGGCGCCGCCCACGAAGAAGCCGTCCTTGAACGCGAGTCGCATGTTGCGCGTGCGGTGCAGGTCGGAGACCACGTAGCTCCCGCGGAGCGCCGCGTCGTAGCCCGCGAGCGCCGCCGCGTCGTGCGCGCCGCGCTCGAGCGCCCCGGCCGCCGCGCGTGCGGCGAAGATCCCGGATTGCATCGCGTAGTGAATCCCCTTGAGCGAGGGCACGTCCACCAGGCCCGCGGCGTCGCCGATCAGCAGGATGCCGTCGCCGTGGTTGCGCTCGGGCAGCGCGAAGTAGCCGCCCTCGGGAATCGTCTTCGCGCCCCACTCGAGCATCTGGCCGCCCTCGAGCTGCCGGCGAAACAGCGGGTGCAGCTTCATCCGCTGCATCAGCTCGAACACGTCGAGCCGCGCATTGTGATAGTCGAGGCCGACAACGAGGCCGAGCGCCACCTGCGTGGGCCCGAGCGGATACATGAAGCTCCCGCCGAAGGCGTCGCGCGGGAGCGGCCAGCCCAGGGTGTGGACGATCTGGTCGAGCGGGCGCCGAACCTCCCACACCTCCTTCACGCCGAGGGCAAAGATCTGCGGATTGGACGAGCCCACCTTCTGCCACGAGCGCCATGCCTGCGCCAGCATGCCGCGGGTGCCTTCGGCGATGACGGTGACCTTGGCGGTGAGGTCGGTGGGCTCCTGGTAATTGGGACCGGGCTCGCCGTCGCGCGTGAGGCCCGAGGGCGCGGTGCGCACGCCCCGGACCCTGTCGCCCTCGACCAGGAACGATTCGACCGGAAAGCCCGGGAACAGATTCACGCCCGCGCTTTCCGCGCGCTCGCCGAGCCAACGGACGATCTCGCAGATCGACGCGGTGTAGAAGCCGGCGTTGTGCATCGTGGGCGGCGTGGGGATCCGCTGCGCGCGGGTTTTCGTGAGGACGTACACAGCCTCGCCGCTCACCGGCTGGCGGAACGGCAGCTCGCTCACGTCGACGTCCGGAAAGAGCTCGCGGAGTGCGCGCGGGTTCACCACTGCACCCGACAGGCTGTGCTCGCCCAGACTCCCCGCCTTCTCCAGCACGCCGATCTGCGCCTCCGGCCGGCGGCGCGCGAGCTCGATGGCGCAGGCGAGGCCGGCGGGCCCCGCGCCCACGACGAGCACGTCCATCTCGATCGCCTCGGCGCCCGGCGGCTCGCGGCGGATGATGCGGTCGAGGGGGAGGTCGCGCTGGTGTCGGACGGGGAGAATGGGCGGCACGAGCGGCGGCTCCTCGGATGGTGGGGAACGGTGCGGCGGACCGCGGGCAATATAGCCGCGGCCCGGCGACCGTTCGCCTCTACGTCCGCCGCCGCTCAGGCCCTTCCCAGACGCCGATGGTGTGCCGCCGCTCGGTGCCGTCCCAGATGGCCCGCCGGAGGTTGAGCGTGGGATACCGCATTCGCGCGAACGACGGACGCCTGAGCGCCACGTACACCCACGCCGCCACGAGACCGTAGGCGAGATGGCTCACGACCGTCACCCAGGTGCGGGCGTTGGCAAACCAGGGGAACACGGCCGTGAAGAAATAGAAGTTGATGAAGTAGAGCGCGAGCCCGAAGATGAGCCCCGCGAGGAGTGCCCACCCGCGGCGCATCCGCGCGATGATGAGGCCGAGGATGAGCCCGTAAATGATGGCGAGCACGAAGTGGACGATGAATCCGGTGATGATGACGCCCGCGCCCACCGGGACCGGGCCCGTGAACACGCCGCGACCCGAGATGATGCCCGCCATCCGGCGCAGCGGACTCGCGGCTCCGCCGCCCATGGCCGCGGCGGTGAGAATGATCTGGAGCACGACGTAGACGACGCCGCCCACGATGCCGCCCCAGACGGCGGCCCGCCCATCGAACGTCCAACGTTGCTCGCTGCCGGGGATCGCTTCGGCCGCCTCGCCCTGCACCGTCATGCCGCCCTCCCATCGCCCGCAACCCGTCCGCCACTTCGAATATTCATTTCGACGGCGTTTGCGCGTGTGACCCCCGACACCCTCCGCGGCGCGTTATGTTTGCCGCATGACCTCCCCGACCCCACGAAGCCCGACGAGCCACCGGATTCCCGGCTTCCGCGCGGTGCCGTTCACCGGCGTCATCTACGTGATGGCCGAAGCGGCGCGCCACGGGTACCGCTACGGGCATCCCGACTGGTGCAACCTGGGACAGGGACAGCCGGAGACGGGGCCGCTCCCCGGCGCGCCGCCCCGCGTGGAGCAGGTCGCGATCGCTCCGGATGACCAGGAGTACGCGCCGGTGGCGGGGATTCCCGAGCTCCGGCGTGCCGTGGCCGATCTCTACAACCGGCTTTACCGGCAGGGGCGCGCGTCGCTCTACACCGAGCGCAACGTCTGCATCTCGGGCGGCGGCCGCGCCTCGCTCACCCGCGCCGTCGCGGCGCTCGGCCACATCAACCTCGGCCACTTCCTGCCGGACTACACCGCGTACGAGGAGCTGCTCGACATCTTCAAGCTCTTCACCGCAATCCCGATCCTGCTCGACGGCGCGACGGGCTATCGTTTCGGCGTGGACGAGCTGCGCCGCGAGATCACGGGGCGCGGACTCTCGGCCGTGCTGCTGTCGAACCCGTGCAACCCGACCGGCAAGGTGATCCAGGGACCGGAGCTCGAGGCGTGGGTCGCGGCGTCGCGCGAGCTGCAATGCTCGCTCCTGATCGACGAGTTCTACTCGCACTACATCTGGTCTTCCGAGGATGGCGCCGAGATGGTGTCGGCCGCGCGGTATGTGGAGGACGTCGACGCCGATCCGGTGGTGCTGTTCGACGGATTCACCAAGAACTGGCGCTACCCCGGATGGCGGTGCACCTGGATCGTGGGGCCGGAGGCGGTGATCGATGCGGTATCGAGCAGCGGCTCCTTTCTCGATGGCGGCGGCAGCAAGCCGCTCCAGCGCTCGGCGGTGCCGCTCCTGTCGCCCGACATCGCGTGCGCGGAGACAGGCGCGATCCGGCGCGCGTTCAGCCGCAAGCGGCAGCTTCTGCTCGACGGGCTTCGCGATGCGGGCATGCGGTTCGATCTCGAGCCCGAGGGGACGTTCTACTGCTGGGCCGACGTGTCGGGGCTCCCGGCGGGCCTTGATGACGGAATGTCGCTCTTTCGCGCGCTGCTTGAGCGCGGGGTTATCTGCGTGCCGGGCGAATTCTTCGACGTAAATCCGGGCAAGCGGCGGAGCGGGCGCCCGTCGCGGTTCAAGCGCTATGTTCGCTTCTCGTTCGGGGCGGAGGAGGCGCAGGTGGTGGAAGGGGTGCGGCGCGTGCGCGAGGTGGTGCGGCGTGGCTGAGGAGGTGGACGCGGGACCGCCGGGAGCGGGACCGCCGGGAGCCGCGCTGCCGGGGGCCGAGCTCATTCATGCCGGGCTCGACGACCTCGCCCGCGGCCGCGGCCGCGGAACGATCGAAGCGCTGCTCGTGTCGATCGGCGCGCCGCGCCTGGGCATGTGCGGCATCAAGCTGACCGATCCGCTGCCGGACCCCGAGCATCGGCTCGTGGCTGCCGGCCGGCTCACTCGAGCCGTTCACCCTGTCGCTCTCCGAGCTCTTCCGCCCCACCTGACGCTCGGGCCGTCGTGCGCACGACGACCTCGTGCCGCGCGCCGTCGTCCACCAGTGGAATGGTCGCGCCGGCCACCACCGTGCCATCAACCGTGAGGCCGGCGCAGTCGCCGGCCGTGCCGCCGGCCGGAAATACCGTAATCGCGTACACGCTCCGCCCGTAGCGGTACTCGATCGCGTACTCCCGCCACTCGGCCGGCACGCAGGGACTGATCTCGAGCCGGTCGCCGCGCTTGGTGAATCCCAGAATCGCCTCGAGCCCCACCCGGTACATCCAGCTCGCCGAGCCGGTGTACCAGGTCCATCCGCCGCGGCCGACCTGCCCCGCCGCCGTGTACACGTCCGCCGCCACGACGTACGGCTCGACCTTATAGGTCTCCACGCCCGCGGCCGTGGCACCGTGCGTGAACGGATTGAGCATCTGGTAAAGCGCGAACGCGCGGTCGCCTTCGCCGCGGAGCGCGGTGGCCAGCACCGCCCAGAGCGCCGCGTGGGTGTACTGCGCGCCGTTCTCCCGCACGCCGGGCAGGTAGCCGCGGATGTAGCCGGGGTCGTGTGGTGTGACATCGAAGGGCGGGGCCAGGAGCTGGATGAGCCGCGCGTCCTCGCGCACCAGGTGCCGCTCGAGCGAGCGCATGGCCCGCGCCTGCCGCTCGCCGTCGCCGGCGCCCGAGATGACGCTCCAGCTTTGCGCGATCGAGTCGATGCGGCACTCGGCGTTCATCGCCGAGCCGAGCGGCGTGCCGTCGTCGAAGTAGGCGCGGCGGTACCATTCGCCGTCCCACGCGTGATGGTCCGCTGCCTCGGCGTACGCGCGGGCGCGCGCCCGGAAGTCGGCCGCGGTGACGACATCGGCCCGCGCGTCGGCCAGGTCGGCGAAGGCGCGGAGCGTTGCCGCGAGGAACCACGCGAGCCACACGCTTTCGCCCCGCCCCTCGACGCCCACGCGGTTCATCCCGTCGTTCCAGTCGCCGCACCCGATGAGCGGCAGCCCACGCACGCCCGCGGTACACGCCTTCCGGAGCGCCCGCGCACCGTGCTCGTACACCGAGGCGCGCTCGGCGGCGACCTCGGGCAGGTCGTACGCCTCCTGCTCGTGGGGCGCGAGCGGGCGCATGGTAAGGAACGGCACGACCTCGTCGAGCACCGATGCATCACCCGTGACACGCACGTAGTGGCGGACGACGTACGGCAGCCACACGAGATCGTCGGAGAACCGGGTGCGCACCCCGCGCCCGCTCTGCGGGTGCCACCAATGCTGCACGTCGCCCTCCACGAACTGGCGCGCGGCCGAGCGGAGGATGTGCTCGCGCGCGAGCGCGGGCTCGGCGTAGACGAACGCCATCGCGTCCTGCAGTTGATCGCGGAAGCCGTACGCCCCGCTGCTCTGGTAGAGCGCCGATCGGGCCCACATGCGGCAGCCGAGCGCCTGGTAGAGCGCCCACTGGTTGAGCATCGCGTCGAACGCCGGCTCGGGGGTGCGCACCGACACGACCGAGAGCCGGTCGGCCCACTGTTTGGTGGAGCGCATCACCGCGGCGCGCGCCCGCGCCACGTCCGCGTAGCGCTCCGCGGCCTCGCGGGCGCGGGCCTCGCCGGGCGCGGCGCCGAGCGCCACGGCGATTTCGCGGGTCTCGCCGGGCGCGAGGGTGAGCTCGCACTGCAATGCGGCGCACGGATCGATGCCCGCGCCGGTGACCCCGGCGAGCGGCGACTGGCGCAGGCCCGCCGGCGCGGCCACGGTGCCGTTCCGCCCGAGGAACTCGCGCCGGCTCGCAGTCTGGCTCGTGACCGGCTCGCTCAGGGCGCAGAACGCGGCCCAGTCCGCGAACTCGGGCGCGAAGGTGTTTCGCGCGAACATGGCGCGGCATTCGGGGTCGAACAACGTGCGCACCTGGTGCTGGGTGTGCTCGCGCAGCACGCCGAGCGTCCACTCGGCGTAGGCGGTGACGGTGAGGTGGCGCGTGACGGAGCCGTCGTTGGTGAGCCGCAGCAACGCGAGCTTCACCGCCGCGTCGTCAGCCATGCCGAGCGTCAGATGCGTCGCGATGTCCGACTGGGTGCGCTCGAACGACGACGTGCCCGCGCCGTGGCGCACGGTGCAGCGGCCGCCGTCGCGGATCGGCGCGGGCGTCGGGCACCACACCTCGCCGGTTTCGTCGTCGCGCAGGTAGATCGCGTCGCTCACCGGGTCCGCCACGGGATCGTTGTGCCACGGGGTCAGCCGGTAGAAGTAGCTGTTGCCGGCCCAGGTGGCGCCGGCACCGCTCTCGGAGACAATGAACCCGCCGTGCGGGTTGGCGACGACGTTGACCCAGGGCGCGGGGGGCACCCGGTTTTCATCGATGCGGATCTCGTAGGCGCCGTCGGCCGCGAGCCCGCCGAGCCCGTTGTCGAACCGGAGCGGCGCCGCGCCGGGCGACGCGTTGGGCACGCCATCGCGCGTGAGCGCTGCGCCCGACGGCCGCGCGGGCCGGAGCGGTTCGGGCGCCGTGGGCGGCTCGGCCAGGTGCTCCCGGACCCACTGAAGGGTGAGCGTGGCGGCCGCCGTGATTCGCCCAGCGGCGCGGTGCGCGAGCGGCGGCGGCTCGGGCGTCGTGATCTCGGGCGGCGCCTCCGGGACCGGGCGCACGGTGTCCATGACGCGGCCGAGCGCGCGGCCGTCGCAGGTCAGGTGGACCCGCGCGGTCGCGCGCAGCATGAGCAGCTCGTCGGGGCGGAGCCGATCGCGCCGGCGCACGAACACACCGCCGGGCAGGTCGGCGGCGCCCGCGTCGGCGGAGGCGAGCAGCGCGGCCATGATCCGCTCGTGCAGCGCCTGCAGGTAGCCCGACGGCTGCGCGTCGAGCACGACGAGGTCGACCATCATGCCGTGCCGCCGCCAGTAGTGATGGGCCGCGAACAGTTGGCGCAGCGTCGGCAAGCCGTCGGGCGAGTCGATCGTGGCGAGCAGGATGGGCCAGTCACCCGAAATGCCCTGAGCCCAGAGCAGCGGCTGCGAGCCGTCGTTGCGCGCCAGCTCGTCGGCCGGCGCGCGCAGCGCGGGGCTGCCGAAGAAGAGCGACCCCGCGAGGTCCTGGAACACCGCCGCCTCTGCGGGCGCCACGCCCAGCTCGCGCAGCTCCATCTGGGTGGAGGTCCACGCCAGGTCGAGCGCGCGCTGCGCAGCGTGCGGCTCGCGGTAGCGGTCGGCCAGCTCGAAGGCACGCTCACGCGTCGTGGCGACGAGCGTGGTGAACGCCACCGCCGCCGACTGCCCCGGCCGGAGCCGCACCCGCGCGCGCAGCGACACGATCGGATCGAGCACTGCCCCGGTACTGCCCGAGAGCGGGCCATCGGCCTCGAGCGCGACCGGATCACGGGTCGAGCGCCCGCGGCCGACGAAGCGCGCGCGGTCGGTCTCGCACGAGACGGGGCCCGTCCGCTCGGGTCCCGCGGCCACCACGTGCACGCACCAAAGCGGCGCGTCGGCGGCGGCGCGCGGGCGGCGGGTGGCGGTGAGCGCGGTACACCACTCGTGCCACTCGGTCTCGACGAACAGGTTGGCGAACGCCGGGTGGACGCGGTCGGCGTCGGGCGGCGCCATCACGATCTCGCCGTAGCTCGTGAGCTCGACGTCGCACGGCTCGCCGCCGTTGTTGGTGACGGTGACGCGGCGCACCTCGGCCGCGTCCTCGGGCACCACGGCGATCTCGGTGCGGGTCTCGATCGGCCCGTCGGCGCGATGAAAGGTGATCCGGTCGCTGGCGAGCTGCGCCCGGTACCAGTCGGCCGGGGCCGCCACCGGCTGGTGCGCCGCCGACCAGACGCGGCCGCGGGTCACGTCCTTCACATAGCAGAACTGGCCGGTGTGGTCGCGGGTGCCGTCCGCGCGCCAGCGGGTAACCGCCAGCTCCCCGTAACGGCTGTAGCCGCCGCCCCCGTTGGTCACCATGATGGTGTACGGCAGCCGGCCGAGCAGCGCCACGTGCGGTGTCGCGGTGTCGGCGGTGTCGAGCTCGCGCACAGCGGGGCGCTCGAGGTCGGGATCGGGCAGCGCTTCGTCGGGCCGCACGGCCTGGGGCTCCTGTGGCACGAGGCGGCGCGGGATGCGCTCCTGAAGAAGGAGATCGACCGAGCGCACCAGCGGGTCGGCGTGGAAGCGCCGCTGCCAGCGGTCGGCCGTGAGCGCGTTGGCGAGCGCGACGAACCCCATGCCGATGTGGTGCGCCATGTAGGTTCGCACCACGGCGTAGCGCTCGCCCGGATCGGGGCGGGTGTAGTCGATCGCATCGCGGAAGCCGTAGCGGCCGAGCGCGCCGCGGCGCTCGAGCGCCGTGAGATTGGCGAGGGCGCGCTCAGGATCCACCATGAGCGCCAGCGCGGAGGCGTAGGGCGCCACCACGAGGTCGCGGCCGAGCCCGCGCTTGAGCGCCAGGTCGGGCACGCCGAAGGCGCGGTACTGATACGTCAGGTGGCGGTCGCGCAGGTTGTAGGCGCTCTCGCTCACGCCCCAGGGCGCGGCGCGCGCGACGCCGTAGGCGATCTGCCGGCGGAGCGCGCCGTGGTAGGTCTGGTCGAGCAGCGTGTCGGGAAACGACTGCATGACGAGCACCGGCATGAGATACTCGAACATGCTCCCGCTCCACGACACGAGCGCGGGCTCCCCGGCGGCGTAGGTGAGCGCGCGGCCCAGCCGGAACCAGTGCTCGACGGGCACGTCGTTCTTGCCGATGGCGACGAAGCTCGCGAGCCGGGCCTCGGAGGCGAGCAGGTCGTAGTACGAGTCGTCGAGGGTGTGGGTGCCCTGGTCGTAGCCGATGGCGAAGAGCTTCCGGGTGCGGTCGAAGAGAAAGCTGAACTCCATCTCCATCGCCCACGCGTAGGCCCGCTCGGCCAGCGCCTCGAGCCGGGCCGCGAGCACCGCGGGAGGGGGCGGGGCGTGCAGGCGCGCGGTGTGCTCGGCGACGAGACACAGACTCCACTCGATCCACTCGAGCTCCGGCTCGAGCGTGACGGCCGCCGGCACCGCGTCCGGCACCGCGTCCGGCACCGCGTCCGGCACCGCGTGCGGCTCTGCGTCGCGCGCGGCGCCGGCCATGGCGGCGCGGGCCCGCTCGAGCGGGGCCGCCAGGCCAGCGAGCGCGCCGGCCGGCGCGTCCGCCAGGGCGAGTGCCGTGCGGGCCGCGCGCAGCTCCTCGCGCGCGATCACCGCGGGCGCCCCCGGCACGATGGCCAGCCGCTCGTCGGCGAGCGCGAGGGCGGCGTCGAGCGCGCGCCAGACCCGCGCGTCGAGCGTGGATTCGTTTGCGATAGCGAGGCAGGCCTGGCGCAGCGCGATCAGGTGGCCGGCGAGATTGCCGCTGTCGACGGTAGAGATGTAGGCCGGCTCGAGCACCGAGAGGTCGCGCAGATCGTACCAGTTGAACAGGTGGCCGCGAAAGCGCCTGAGCCGCTCGAGCGAGCGAAAGGCCAGCTCCAGCCGGCGCACCATCGCGTCCACGGTAAGGAAGCCGAGGTCGTATGCGCTCACCGTGGCGAGGAGCTGGAGCCCGATGTTGGTGGGCGAGGTGCGAAGCGCCACCGCCCGGGCCGGGTCTTCCTGAAAGTTGTCGGGCGCCAGCCAGTGCGTCGTCTCGTTGACGAAGCGGTCGAAGAATCGCCAGTGCAGCAGCGCGTAGCGCAGCGCCTCGGCGCGGCGCGCGCGCGGCAGCCGCCGCTCGCGCCGCGCGGCGGGCGCGCCCAGCGCGTGCGCCACGGCGGGCGACGCGATCCAGAGCGCCACCAGCGGCAGCGTCGCGAGCGCGAGCGGCCAGGGCGCCGGCGCCGCGGAGGCGGTGGCGCCCGCGTGCGACAGTACACGCCACGCTACTCCGGCCAGGATGCCGGCGGCGAGCGCCACCGCCGGCGCCATCGCGTACCATGCGCCGCGCGCCGACGTCGACGCGGTGCGCTCCACCTGCGATGCGGCCTGCCACTCGAGCAGCCGGCGGCGCGAGACCAGCAGCCGCCACAGCGTGCGCAGGATCGCGTCGGCAGAGTTCCACGCCTGGTGCGGCAGGAACGCGATGGCGAGCCCTACCTGCTCGGCGCTCGTCACCACGTCGCGATCGACCGCCGCGTAGTAGGCGCGCCATGACTTGTCGAACGGCGGCCGGAGTCCGGCGAGCAGCAGCGCCACGATCCACGGCGCCGCGATGGCCGCGAGCCCGAGCACCGTCCAGTGAAGCGGTGAGCCGGGCAGAATGGTCCAGCCGGCCACCAGGAAGGCGAGCTGCGCGATCTCGACGGTGCTGCGTCGCAGGTTATCGAGAATCTTCCAGCGCGAGAGCAGCGAGAGCCGGTTGCGCTCGCGGCCGGTGGGCCCCGGCACCCATGGCGTGAGCCACGGCAGCAACTGCCAGTCTCCTCGGATCCAGCGATGCTTGCGGCGGGCGTACGTGAGATAGCGGGCCGGGTAGTCGTCGTACACCGTGATGTCGGTGGCGAGGCCCGCGCGGGCGTAGCTTCCCTCGATGAGGTCGTGCGAGAGGAGGGTATTCTCGGGAAAGCGGCCATGGGTGGCCTGCTCGAAGGCGTCGACGTCGTAAATGCCCTTGCCGGTGAAGCTGCCTTCGCCGTAGAGGTCCTGGTACACGTTGGACACGGCGGTGGTGTAGGGGTCCACGCCCGGATGCCCGGAGTGGATCGCGGCAAAGTACGAACGGTGCGCGCTCGGCAGTGTCACGCCGACCCGCGGCTGCAGGATGCCGTAGCCGCGCACGACCCGGCCGCGCTTGGGGTCGTAGACGGCGCGGTTGAGCGGGTGGGCCAGCGCGCCGATCAGGAGCGGCGCCGTGTCGGGTGGCAGGACGGTGTCGGCGTCGAGCGTGATGACGTAGCGCACCTGCCGGATGCGCGCCGCGTCGCCGACCACGGCGGAAAACGCGCCGTCGGCGCCGCCGCGGAGAAACCGGTTGAACTCGGCCAGCTTGCCGCGCTTCCGCTCCCAACCCATCCAGACGCCCTGCCGCGGGTTCCAGCGGCGGGGCCGATGAAAGAGATAGAAGGCGTCCTCGGCGTCCGCGGGTGTGCCGGCGGCGCCTCCGGCATACCGCGCGTTGAGGGCGCGCACGCCGGCCACCGCGGCGTCGACGATCGCCGCGTCGCCCCCGACCGCTTCGGACGGCGCATCGGTGAAGTCGCTCAGGAGCGCGAAGTGCAGGTGCCGCTCCCGGTTGGCGAGGAACTGCGCCTCGAGATCGCCCAGCGCCTCATGGACCGATTCGACGCTGCCGAAGAGCGTCGGGATCACCACCGCGGTGCGGTACTCGGGCGGCAAGCCGCCGGGTTCGCTCAGGTCCAGCTTGGGGAGCTCGCTCGGCGGAAGGAACGCGGTGATGAGCTGGTTCACCACGCTCACGGCGATCTCGGTGGCCGGGATGAAGGCGAAGAGCAGCACCGCCCACCAGCCGGCCCGCGCCGCGGACCAGGCTGGCCAGAGCACGATGGCGAGCGCCACGATGGTGCTCACGACGATGCCACCCACGAACACCACGTTGGGGTGGCGCAGGACCCAGCGGTGCACCGCCTCCTTCACCGGCGGGCGATAGCGGGTGGCGCGGTCGAGCGCGGGGCGCCCCTCGCCCACGATGTAGTAGCCGACGTGGGCGCGGCGCGGGTCGGCGTCGTGCGTGCCGGCGTCGTCGCGCGCGGCACGCGCCAGGTCGACCGCGCTCCGCGCCACCGCGTCCTCGCTGCGGCCGGTGCGCTTCGCGATCCGCTCGATCGCGTGGCGGTAGCGGTCGCGGGTGGCGAAGGTCATTCGCCCGTACACGCCGGCTGGATCCTCGCGCAGCGCCGCCTCCATCACGCTCTGCCGCTCGACGAAGGTCTGCCATTCCATCCGGGCGACGGCGCGCAGGCTGGTGATGCTGTTGGCCACCATGACCTGGGTGAGCGCGGTGCGCTGGCCCGCGCTCGCGGCCGCGTCCTCGGCACTCAGGCCCTCCTCGCCGATCCACTGCTCGAGCCAGGCGAGCGAGGGAAGGTCGCCGCGCGCGAGCCGGAGCTGCTGGAGGAAGCGGGCCACGAAGGTGGGGGTGAGCGGCGGCGGGTGGGCGAGGAACTCATGGAGCGTGGCGCCGTGGGCGGCGGCGCCGTGGGCGTTGCCCGGCGCGGCGCCTTCTTCCGCGGCGGCCGTGAAGCGCGCGGCCCAGCGGTCGGCGCGCTCGAGATCGTCGAGCCGGTGCAGGGTGCGGAGCGCCATGCGGCGCACGCTCTCGAGCAGGCCCACGCGGAGCATGGCGGGAATGGCCCAGAGCTCGCCGATCGAGAGCGGTGTCACCTGCTGGAACGCGGCCACGATGCGGCTCACGTTTTCGAGGTCGATGCGGCCTTCGGTGTGCGAGATCAGTGTGATGGCAAGCTCGTACACCCGCGGATAGCCGGCGAGCGGCCCGCTCGCGAGCTCGGGTAGCTCGCGGTAATAGCCGCGCGGCAGGCTCTCGTGCACCTCGCGGATGTGCTCCTGCACCACGTAAGCGTTATCGAGCAGCCATTCGCCGGCGGGACCCACGTCCGCATCGTGCTCGGCGGCCGCGGTGAGCCGGGCGTAGGCATCGTCGAGCACGCGGCGTGTGCCGGTAAGCCGCTCGAGCAGCAGCGCGCGGCGCGCCCGCCGTCCGCGCGGCACCACCGCCTGCGCGCGCGCCACCGCGCGGCCGCGCTCTGCCAGGTGCTCGGCGCCGAGCAGCTCGCCGCGGAGCGGGCCGGCGACGAGATCGTCGCGGCGGTCGGCGCGGCGCGAGAGGCGCCGCGCGAGGTGGCGCAGCGGCGCCGCGGTCGGAAAGTTGAAGGGCACGCGGAGCCTAACCGGCGGCGGGCGCGGCGGGCGGTGCGGGTGTGTGGATGGGCATCGTCGCGTGCAACATAAGCGGGAATCGATGCCGGACGGCACCGGGGCGGTCCGCTCGCGGGATGTTGCGAAGCGCGCCGGACCGCGCGAATCGGGTTGCGTGTCTCGCGCTCGCCGCCGCGAGCTTCCGGCGTGCCTACCCCTTGTCGTCTCGGCGCCGAGGAGCGCAAGATTCAACGATGGTGGATCGCGTCGGCGAGGGTCTCCGCCTTCCTTATTACACCGCGGACATGGTTCGCGCGTTGCCTGACGACGGGAATCGGTACGAGGTCGTCCACGGCGAGCTGCTCGTGACGCCGGCGCCGCGGCGCTGGCATCAGGCAATCGTCGGGCGGCTGGTGTTCGCGCTTACGCAGTACGTGCTCGCACACCGCTTGGGTGGGGTCTTCGCGTCGCCCGCCGACGTCTCTTGGGGCCCCGACGTGCTGGTGCAGCCCGATGTGTTCGTCGTGCCCCCGGTCCAGGGCCGCGCTCGAGTCCGCGAGCTGGAGTGGTCGGACATCAGCGAGCTCCTCCTTGTGGCCGAGGTGCTGAGCCGGGCGACCTCGCGGTACGATCGCTTCATCAAGCGCCGCCGCTATCAGGAGGCGGGAGTGCCCCTGCTCTCCGACCTCTTGCGCCACGCCTGAGTGAGGCGCGCCGGGCCGCCGGCGCTCGCGCGGGTTGCGCGCCCGGCGCTCGCGCCGGTTGCGCCTCCGGCGACACTTACCCGCGCGTCCGCCACAGGGTGGACCACCCGCCGCCGTACGCGGTACCCATGCGCCCGCGGACAGTCGCGAGCCCGATGAGCAGCAACCCCACCGCGGCATCGTTCACCCGCGCCGCCGCTCCGCCCCCGAACGCCCAGGCCACCAGCACGAGCCAGAGCCCGATGACGAGGTTGACCCGGCGCACCGGGCGCGTCACCTCCGAAACCGCGACGATGCCGATGGCTGCGGCGATCGGCCCCACCACGAGATCGTTGTCCCGCGCGCCGCCTCCTACGCCGAGCACCGCCGGCGCCGCCATGAGCCAGATGCCGAGCAGCGCGCTAACGGCTTGCGCCCACACCGGCCGCCTCCGTCGGATTCGCCTCGCCCCGGAACGCGGGCCAGAGCGCCCGCCCCGCATCGTGCACGCGCTTCAGGTATTGCAGGCTCGCCAGCAGCTCGTCCATCGCGGGGCCGATCATGAGCACCGAAATCACCGCCGACGCGAGGCAGAGCGTGCACCAGGCGCCGAAAAGCACCGGCTGGAAGATGACCAGCATGATGCTGACCGCGCCAAGCGGGCCTACCGCGATGCCGAAGACGATCACGATCCACGGCTTGGTGCGCCACCGGCCGGTCCCGCCAACGGCGCCGGTCACGGCGTCCACCACATAGCCCAGCGCACCGAGCCCGGCGTCGGGAATCGGCAGCAGGCGCGACACCGGCGAGTGCAGGATGCGCACGCTGCCTCGGCCGAAGAACGGCTCCCACACGTCGTCGAACACGCCGAGCTGGTAGAGCGCGAGATAGCCCGCGATGCAGAAGCCGACCACGGCCACCGCGATGAGCGGCAAGCGCTCGGACCAGCTCGACGGATTGTAGCTCCAGCCGGGCGGTGTCTCGGCGGCGGTCATGCGCGCCCCTCGAGCCGGAGCTCGCCCGCGTCGGATTGAAAGGGCGTGAGCAGCTCGGCGCCCGTCGCTCCCAGCGCCACCACGTCACAATGTCGCACGCCGCCGAAGCCCGCGAGGTACGCGGCCGGCTCCACGTTCATGACCATGCCCGCCTCGAGCACGTCGGGCGATGCCGGATGCAGCCGTGGGCGCGCGTTGCCGTCGATGGCGGCGAAACCCACGCCGTGGCCGGTGCCGTGGGTGAACGCATGCGCCAGTCCGTGCCGCGCGAGCACCGCCCGCGCGGCGCCGTCCACGTCGGCCGCGCGGGCGCCCGGCACCAGCGCGTCGAGCGCCGCCCCCCGCGCGGCGAGCACCGCTTCGTGCAGCTCGCGCGCGCGGTCGTGCGCAGGCCGCAGAATGAAGGTGCGGGTGATATCGGTCCAGTAGCCGCCCAGGCAGGTGTTGCAATGGACGAGCACCAGGTCGCCGCCGGCGAGAGGGCGGTCGCTCGAGCGCGCGTAGGCGCGGCCGGCGTGTGCGGCATCGGGCCCGGACATGCAAAAGAAGAAGCCGCCCGCACGCACGTCCGTCTCATCCGCACCCACAGGGGCTACGTCGGCGGAGGTTGCGCCGGCGGAGGTTGCGCCGGCGGAGGTTGCGCCTCCGGAGGACGCGGCGGTGGCTGGCGCGGCGACGCTCGACGCGCCCGCGGACGAGGCCGCGGCGAGCGCCGCACGGAACGCGGCCGCCACCTCGCGCTCCGCTGCGCCAACCTGGATTGCGCGAGTGCCGGCGCAGTACGCCTCGCCCGCGATGCGGCAGGCGTGGCGGACGCAATCGATCTCGCGGCGGGTGAGGACGGCGCGGAGCCGGTGCAGCAGCGCGTCGCCGCCGGCGAGGCGCGCGGCAGGCGCGGCGTGCGCGATGAGGTCCGGCAGCGCAGCCCCATAGCGATTGACGCCCGCGTACGAGCTGGGCTCGAGCAGCGGGCCGCGCTCGTAACCGACGCGGCCGCGCGCCACGCCGAGCCGCTCGAGCATCGCGCCGAGCGGCGCGCGGACGACGTCGTCGAGCGGCGTGAGCGCGTCGAGCGAGCCCGGCGAAACCGTGCGCAGGTCATCGGCCCAACCGCGGTCAGCGAGCTCCCGCTCGTCTTCCGGCGCGAGCACGCCCACGGCGCCGTCGCGGTTCACGATCGCGATCGCGGTGCCGAGCACCGGCCAGTATCCGGACGCGAGCAGCACGTTCGATGGATGGGCAACGACGAGCGCATCGAGCCCCGCGTCGCGCAGCCCGTCCACGATCCGCCCGATCCGCTCCGCGTCGCGCATCATGACGGCGACGGCTCGGCCACGCTCGGCCTTGGCAGGAGCGGCTGGCCCGCGATGCGCCACGCGCCGTACGCCACCGTGAGCCCGACCACCGCGGCGAGCCCGGTGAGATCGAGCCAGTGCGGGTGAATGCCGTCGGGGTGCAGCGCCGGCAGCACCAGCCAGTACACGTCGAGGTAGTGCATCACCAGCAGCCAGACGGCGATGACGCCGAGCGCCGTGCGGTTGGTCTTCACCGCCCGCGGCAGCAACAGGAGAAAAGGAAGCGCGAACTGCCCCACGATCAGCACCACCGCGAGCACGCCCCAGCTTCCGCGCATACGTGGCACGTACCAGGCGATCTCGACCGGAATGTCCCCGATCCAGATGATGAGAAACTGGCAGAAGGCGATGTACGCCCAGAACACGATGAAGGTGACGAGCAGCGTGCCGAGCGCGCGGTACTGCCTCGACTCGATGGCGCCGGCGAGCGTGCCGCCGCTCGCGACGCACCCCGCAAGCGCCACGAGTGCCAGCGCACCGAGGAAACCGCCGGAGAACCAGTAGAGCCCGTAGATGGTCGAGAACCAGCGCGGTGCGAGCGACATGAGCCAGTCGAAGGCCGCGAAGGTGAGCGCGAGCGAGACGAGCGGGAGACCCGCCGCGCTCAGCGCCCGCGACTTGCCCAGCGCGCCGGGCGCCGGCGCCCGCGCGCGCTCCGCCGACCAGCGATCGAGCAGCAGGGTGATCGTGATCCAGATGGCGAAGTAGATCACCGCGCGGATCACGAAGAACGGCACGTTGAGATATGCCGCAGCGGGAACGCCCGCCGACGAACGCACCCAGGGATATAGCTCGCCCAGGCCGGGCAGGAGCAGGATGAAGAGGATGGCGAAGACCGGCATCGTCGCGGCGACGCCTTCGGTGACCCGGCGGAGCGGGATGAACCAGCGCGCGCCGGTGAGGTGCGTCGACATGGCGAGGATGAGTGCGCCGAGCGCCACGCTGATCGCCGCCGCGTACGCGGTGAGGAACGAGGTGTACGCCTGGCGCGCGTCGACCAGCAGGCCCAACGCGGAGAGCACGAGACCCACGATGCCGATGACGAACGCGATGCGCGCGAGGCGCCCCGCATGCCGCGGTGGTTCGCCCGGCCCCGCCTCGGACCAGCGGCGGCCCACGTATAGCGCGGCGGCGAGCGCGCCCATGCCACGGCGGGTCACGACGGCGCTCCGGGTGCAGCGGTCGTGTCGCTCCGCTGCAAGCGCTGCACGTAGGCCACCACCGCCCAGCGGTCCACGACCGAGAGCTGCGCCGCGTACGGCGGCATCCGGCCAAAGCCGGCGCCGATCACGTGATAAACAAGCCCCGGCGGCAGCGCCGCGATCGCGGCCGAGCGGAGCGAAGGCGGCGGCCGCTCGATCATGTTCTGGGCGACGGCACTGTGGCCGCGGCCGTCTTCACCGTGGCACGCGGCGCAGAAGATGTCGAAGCGCGAACGGCCGCGGGCGAGGAGCGTATCGGTGACCGTCACGGGGATCCGCGCCAGGTAGCTCCCCTGCGCGTCCACGCCGTTCGCGATTTCAGGCCCCGCCGGCGCCGCGGCACCGATCGCGCTCGGCACGTTGCCGCCACGGGGGATCGTACCCTCGGGCGGTGTCTGCATCACCGCGCCATTCCAGAAGAACGCGCTGTGCTCGTACGGGTCGTACCGCGGCTGCTCCCGCATGCGCTCGAGCGCGCGGTCGAGGTCGGCGGACCAGCCATGGCAGCCGGAGGCGAGGAGCACGACGAGGCCCGCGGCGAGCCCCGCCGCGATGCGCGCCGCGATGGGCGCCGCGCGCCGGCGCGTTCGCGCGATGCGCAATGCCAACCGCCGCGGGGCCGCCGTCATTGCAGCTCCCCCGGCACCGCTACCGCAGGCGCGGTCCTCTCCGGCACCGGCGTGACCCGCAGCGGGCCCAGCGCCGCGAGCGCCTGGCCGGTGCGCTCGCGGTCATAGATCGGATCCTCGGCCGACACCGCCAGCCAGAACCGGTCGTCCGACGCGCGATCGAATCCCTCCACCTCGAACACCGGGTGCCAGAGTGCGGGCAATCCGAGCACGAAGTACAGGCCGAAAAACGCGGTGAGCGAGGCGCCCAGCACGGTCGCCTCGAACGTGGCCGGAATGAAGGCGGGCACCGCGTGCGCCGGCCGGCCGCCCACGATCTGCACGTACGCGACCACGTCCGAGTACCACTGGATCAGGTAGCCCGCGATCCCGCCCAGAATGCCGCCGAGCAGGACGAACTTGGGCAGCGCCGGCCACGGGAGGCCGAGCCGCTCCGTGAGCCCCGGCACCGCGAACGGCGTGAACGTCTCCAGCTCGCGATAGCCGAGCGCGCGGAGCGCCGCGACCGCCGCCACCAGCTCGTCCGGCCCGCGGAACTCCGCCATGAGCCCGTGCGCCAGCCGCCTGCGCTTCATGCCTCCGCCTCCGCCAGCTCGTGGCGCAGCTCCTTCACCTCGCTGATCGGAATGAACGGCACGAAGCGCAGGAAGAGCAGGAAGAAGAACCCGAACAGTCCCACGCTCCCGAACAGGATCGACCAGTCCACCCAGCTCGGCGCGTAGTTGTGCCACGAGCTCGGGAGGAAATCGCGGCTGAGCGAGCCCACGATGATGACGAACCGCTCGATCCACATCCCCGCGAGGATGAGCAGCGAGCCCAGGAAGAGCGCCACGGGGCTCCGCCGCATCCGGCGCCACCAGTAGAGATTCGGCGTGAGCACGTTGCAGGCGATGAGCGCCCAGAAGAGCCAGGCGTAGTGGCCGAGCGGCCGCGCCACGAGATAGGTATAGCGCTCGTACGCGTTCCCGCTGTACCAGGCGATGAAGATCTCGACGATGTAGCAATAGGTGAGCATCCACCCCATCGCGAGCAACAGCTTGGCCATGTTGTCGAGATGCCGCGGGGTGATGACCGTGCCGAGCCCGAAGATCCGGCGGACCGGCAGGATCAGGATCAGCACCATCGCGAAGCCTGAATAGATGGCGCCGACCACGAAGTACGGCGGAAAGATCGTCGAGTGCCAGCCGGGGAGCTGCGCGATGGCGAAGTCGAGGCTCACGATGCTGTGGACGGAGATCACGAGCGGCGCCGCGAGCCCGCCCAGCATGAGGTACGCAAACTTGTACTGGTGCCATTGCCGCGCCGCGCCCCGCCAGCCGAGCGCGAGGACTCCGTAAATCCGCCGGCGCACGCGGCCCGGCACGCGGTCGCGCGCGGTGGCGAAGTCGGGTACGAGGCCCATGTACCAGAAGAGGAGCGAGACCGTGAAGTAGGTGGCCACCGCCGCCGCGTCCCACGGCAGCGCGCTCTTGAACTGGGGCCACACGCCGAACCGCGTAGGGTACGGCAGAAGCCAGTAGAAGAACCAGGGCCGCCCGAGGTGGAGGATCGGAAAGAGCCCCGCGTTCACCAGCGCGAAGAGCGTCATCGCCTCCGCGACGCGGTTGATCGACGCGCGCCACCGCTGGTTGAAGAGCAGCAGGAAGGCCGAGATGAACGTGCCCGCGTGGCCGATGCCGATCCACCAGACGAAGTCGGTGATGGCGTAGGCCCAGGCATTGGGGATGTTGTTGCCCCAGACGCCGATGCCGGTGACGATCGTGTACGTCCCCGCGACGACCAGGAGCAGCGCGCCCGCCGCGGCGATGGCGAGCAGCAGCCACCAGCCGAGCGAGGCACGCTGGATGATCGGCGCGAGGAGCTGGTCGGTGATGGCCGCGTCGTCGGGCCGCCCCTGGAGCACCGGGTCGTGCGGCGGGGTGCCCGCCACGCCGCGCCGAGGCGCCGAGCTAAGCGAGGTCATCGGAAGGCCCGAGCGCGGGATTCGGGTTGCTGATGCGGGCGAGGTACTGCACCCTGGGCTGCGTGCTCAATTCGTGCAGCACCTCGTAGCGCCGCGGGTCGGCCCAGCGGCGCACGACCTCGTCCCTCGGGTTGGTGAGCGAGCCGAAGATGATCGCCTCGGTGGGGCACGACTGCTGGCAGGCCGTCCGCACCTCGCCCGGCCGGAGCGGGCGCCCCTCCACTCGGCCCGCGATCTGCGCCTCGCGCACGCGCTGGATGCAGAAGGTGCACTTCTCCATCACACCGCGGGCGCGCACCGTCACGTCGGGGTTCTTGACCATCCGCTCCGTTTCCGCCAGCTCGTCGTTGTAGTCGAACCAGTTGAACCGGCGGACCTTGTAGGGGCAGTTGTTGGAGCAGAACCGGGTACCGACGCAGCGGTTGTACACCATTTCGTTGATCCCATCGACGCTGTGCGAGGTGGCGCCCACGGGGCAGACGTACTCGCAGGGCGCCTTCTCGCACTGCTGGCAGAGCATCGGCTGCACGGCGGTGGCCGGATCGTCGGGCGCGCCGCTGAAGTAGCGGTCGATCCGGATCCAGTGCATCTCCCGGCTGTGGAGCACGCCCTCGCGCCCCACTACGGGAATGTTGTTCTCCGCCTGGCAGGCGACGACGCACGCGCTGCATCCGGTGCAGAGCGAGAGGTCGATGGCCATGGCCCACTGGTCGGGCGCGGTGAGCGACGGCTCGTACAGCGTGAGCGTGCGCTTCCGCTCGGAGGCGGCAAAGCTCGGGTTGCGCCGGTACTCCTCCAGCGTTGCCGCCAGAATGGGCGAGCGGCCGTGCATCCCCCAGTGGGATTGCGTGGTGGCGAGCACGTGGCGGAGCGGGCCACCGGATGCGGGTGCGCGGCGCACCGAAAGCCCCGCGGCGGCGTAGGGCGCGTCGCTCGGGCGGATCCGGTACACGTTGGCGCCGACGCCGTTCGCCACCAGCTCGGGGCCGCCGGCTCGGCCATAGCCCACCGCGACGGAAATGCAATCGTGGGCATGACCCGGAACGACGAGCGCCGGCACCCGCACGCTGCGGCCGCGGAGGGTGAGCTCGAGCACGTCGTTGGTCTCGACGCCGAGTTGCGACGCCGTGCGCGGGCTCAACTGGGCGGCGTTGTCCCAGGTGAGCTTGGTGATCGGGTCCGGCAGCTCCTGGAGCCACGCGTTGTCGGCAAAGCGGCCGTCGTAGATGGCCGCGCTCTGGGCGAACACGATCTCCATCCCGGCGGCGGGGGGCCCGTCCGTTGCGGGCGCGGCATTCGATTGGAGTGCTTCAAGCGCCGCAGGGTTGGCTTGCACGCGCACCGGCGCCGCGGCGCTCCCCTCGATCACGCCGCCCTCGAGCGCCGCATCCCAGAACGCGTCGAAATCTCCCGCTCCCGCTCCCGCGCGCGTGCGCCACGCGTCGCGGAGCCGGGTATGCGCGTCGCCGCCGACGCTGGCCACGAGGGCCAGCACGTCGTCCCGCGCGTGGCCGCCGTAGAGCGGCGCAATGAGCGGTTGCACCAGCGACGCCGTGCCGTCCCAGGCGCGCTCGTCGCCCCACGCCTCGAGGTAGTGGAGCGCGGACGCGAACCACTGTGCACGCCCCCCGGTCTCGTTGCGGAAAAGGCCGAGGTACGCGGTGAACGGGACGCGCGCGAAGAGCCGCGCGAAGTCGTAGTCCGCGGGCGCGGTGAAGCAGGGATCGCCGCCGAGCACGATGACGGCGCCCGCGGAGCCGCCGCGCATCGCGTCGACCAGCGCGGCGAGCGACTCGGCGCGCGCGCCGCCGGCACCTCCCGCGCCGATGAGTTGCGGCTCGATGTACGAAACGGTCCGGCCCTCGTTGCCGAGCGCCGCGTTGAGCAGGTACGCCGTCGCGTGAACGGCCGCCGGCTGCCGCTCGCCCGCGATCACGATGCTCCGTCCCCGATGCGCGGCCAGATCGGCGGCGGCGGCACGGACCCATTCGCTTGACTTGCCCGCGTCCGTGGCCGGCCGCGCGCCCGTGCCAGCCGCCCCCGCCGCACCGCTCGACGCGGCGGCCGCGTGCACCATCGCCGCTACGTCCCGCACCTCGCGCGTGCGCCCGCGGAGGCGGTGATCCGCGCTCGCACCGGTTTCGCTCAGCACGCCCTCGACGACGTACAGCCGGTTCATGCTGTCATCCGGCGCGCGCAGCCGCCGCCGCTCGGCGAACTGCCGCGCGTAGCGGAGGAAGAAGGGGCCGGCCGCGAGGAAGTTCGCGTCGAGCGCGAGGACGACGTCGGCGCGGCGGAAGTCATACACCGGCTGCACGGCGCGCCCGAAGACCGCACGCGCCGCGTCGAGCGGCGCGTCGCTCGCGAGCGGGGCGTCGAAGTGCACGTGCACGTCGGGGTAGCGCTCGCGCACGCGCGAGAGCAGCTCGCCGGCCATCGGCGATGCGGTGGGCTCGAGCAGAAGATGGAGCCCCGCTCCGCGCGCACCCGCCTGGCGCGCGAGGGCGGCCGGCGCGAGCGCCGCGGCAAAGGCGTCCCAGCTCGTGGCCTTGCCGCCCCGCCGCACCTCGCGCGCGCGGTGCGGGTCGTACAGCTCGAGCACCGATGCCTGGTGGTACACGCCCGCGGCGCCGAGGCTCGCCGGATGGTCGGGGTTGCCCTCGACCTTGGTGGGCCGGCCGACGTGGCTCTCCACCAGCAGGCCGGTGGCGTAGCCGTCCATCGCCATCGACGTCGCGTAGTGATTGGCCGTGCCGGGCGTGACCTCAGGCGGACGCGAGACGTAGGTGAGGATGCGCTCGGTGGGCCGGCTCACGCAGCCGCTGACACCGGCGAGCGCCATGCTCGCGCCGAGCAGCTTGACGAACTCCCGGCGGCTCAAGCCTCCGCGCAGCTCGTCCGCGCCGGCCGGAAATTCGCGCGCGAGCGCCGCCGTGAACTCCGGCTCGTCGAGCAGCTCGTCCAGCCCGCGCCAGTATTCCCGCCCCTCGTGCCGCGCGGCCCACGCCTCCCAGCGTTCCCGCCACCCTTCACCCATGCGTCACCCCGCCGAATGTCGCGCCGCCCCGCTCACCTGTGGCACGCCGAGCAGTTGGTGATTTCGCGGATGCGCTCGTCGCTCACCACCGGCGTGCGCGCCGCGAGCTGACCGCCGGCGCCCGCCGCTCGGTCACCGCGACCGCCGCCCGCGTGCGGATCCCATCCCATCGCCGTCATCTCCGCCACCGGCCGCAGGCGAGGGTTCGGGTTGCGATGGCAGTCGATGCACCACGCCATCGTGAGCGGCGCGGCCTGCTTCACCCGCGCCATCCGGTCGACCTGGCCGTGGCAGGTCTCGCAACCCACGCCACCGTTCACGTGGACGGCGTGGTTGAAGAACACGAAGTCCGGCAGGCCGTTCACGCGCCGCCAGGGAATCGGCCGGCCGCTGGCGAGGCTCTGGCGCACCGGCGCGAACTGCGGACCGTTGAACCAGGTCTGGTTGTGGCACGGCACGCAGGTCTGCGTCGACGGCATCCCCGCCACGGCCGACCGCTCGACGTCACTGTGGCAGTAGCGGCAGTCGATCCGCAGCGCGTGCGCATGGATCCGGTGGTCGAAGGGGACGGGCTGCGCCGGCGAATCGCCCTCGCGCGTGACCAGCGGCGTCCGCACCCACGCCATGAGCAGCAGCGGCACGGCCACGATCACGACCGCGATCGCGAGCAGCGTGCGCCGCATCACGCCGTTGCTGCCGGGCCGGAAGAGCGCGGGCATGGTGCGCGGCTATCTCCGTTGCCTCCGGGTCGCGAGCAGCGTGGCGAGCCTTGCCCCGACGAGCCCGCCGCCCACCACCGCCGCGAGCCGGAGGTTCCCCGCGCGCGCGGCCTTACGGCGCCGGCGAACGAGCCCGGCTTCGGGCCGACCGCCGTCCCTCGCCGATCCATCGCCCGCGAACGCCAGCTCGATCACCTCCGCCAGGTGCAGCGCCACCCGGTTGGTGCCCTGCGAAATCTGCTCGCGGCAACTGAACCCGTCGGCAATGATCAACGTGTCGTCGGCCGCGCGCGCCACGGCGGGCAGCAGGTTCCGCTCGCCGCACGTCATCGAGACGTCGTAGTGGCTCCCGGTCTCGAACCCGAACGCGCCCGCCATGCCGCAGCACCCGAGCTCAGGCTGCTCGGCGTCGAGCCCCATCTCCGAGAGGACCGTGTTCTCGGCATCGGCCCCGATGACCGATTTGTGATGGCAGTGCACCTGCACCAGCGCCTTGCGGCTGAGCCTGGGTACGCGGAAGTCGGGCGCCTTCTTCTTCAGGAAGTCGCTCAGCAGAAACGTCTGACTGGCGAGCCGCTTCGCGTCCTCGTCGTTGGGGAAGAGATTGCCCAGCTCGTCCTTGAATACCGTGGCGCAGCTCGGCTCCAGCACCACGACCGGTATGCCCGCCTCGATCGAAGGCTGCAACGCGTCCAGAATGTCCCTGAGCCACCGCTCGGCCATGCCGAGGAATCCGTAGTCGTAGAGCGGGCGACCGCAGCAGAGGTCCTGCGCCGGCACTTCGACGCGGAATCCCGCGCGCTCCAGCACCCGCATCGCCGCCTTTGCCGTCTCGGGATGGAAGTAGTTGTTGAACGTGTCGGCCCAGAGGACGACCGGCGGCCGGGTGTCGTCGACCGGAGCGGAGCGCTGCCGCCGCTGGAACCAGCTCCGGAAGCTCTCGCCCGCGAACGCCGGCACGCTCCGCTCCTGCGACATTCCCGCCGCCCACCTGGCCACGCTGCGCACGAGCGGCAAGTGGGTGACGAGGTTCGCGAGCGCCGGCAACGTGCCCGCCGCCTGCGCCCAGAGATGAATCCAGCCGAACACGTAGGCATTTCGCGGACGGACCCGTCCCTCGTAGTAGTGCGCGAGGAACTCGGCCTTGTAGGTGGCCATGTCCACGTTCACCGGGCAGTCGTGCTTGCAGCCCTTGCAGGCAAGGCAGAGGTCGAGCGCGTCCTTCACCGCCTCGCTCCGCCAGCCCTCGGTGAGGACTTCGCCGTTGAGCATCTCCCAGAGAAGCCGCGCGCGCCCGCGGGTGGAGTCCGCCTCCTCGCGCGTTGCCATGTAGCTCGGGCACATGGTGCCGCCGCCTTCGCGCCGGCACTCGCCCACGCCGACGCAGCGGAGCGCGGCGCGCGCGAAGGTGTTCCGGTCACCCGGATACTTGAAGTACGTCTTCGGCGCGGGCGGGTTGTAATCGGCGCCGAGGCGCAGGTTCGAGGTGGGCGGATAGGGATCGACCACCTTGCCGGGATTCATCCGGTTGCCCGGGTCCCAGATGCGCTTGAACTCGCCGAACGCGCGCACGATCCGGTCGCCGAACATCTTGGGCAGGAGCGCCGCCTTCGACTGCCCGTCGCCGTGCTCGCCCGAGAGCGAGCCGCCGTACCTGACGACGAGATCGCTCGCGTCGTCGAGGAACCGCCGGTACTTCTCGATGCCGGGCGTGGTGTAGAGGTCGAACGGGATGCGGCAGTGGATACAGCCCTGGCCGAAGTGGCCGTAGATCGCCGTGTTGTAATCGTACCTTTCGAGCAGCGCGCGGAAGTCGCGCAGGTAGTCGGAGACGTTCTCGGGCGGAACGGCGGAGTCCTCCCATCCCTCCCAGGTGTCGGGATGTCCCGGCACCCACGCGGTCGAGCCCAGTCCGCCCTCGCGCACCTTCCAGATCTTCGCTTCCGCGCCCGGATCGTCGTACAGCTTCATCGACGGCGGGTGGTCGGCCTTGCCGAGCCGCTCCATCAGGCGGTGCGCCTGGTCGTGGGCATCCTGCTTCGAGTCGCCGCCGAACTCGACCAGCAGCCAGCCGCCGCCCGGAGGCAACAGCGCGATGTCGGCGTCCTCGTCGCCCTTGGCGCGCACCCAGTCGAAGAGCATCCGGTCCATCCCCTCGAGCGCGGTGGGCTGGTGCTCGAGGATCATCATCAGGTGCCGGGTGGCGGCGACGATATCGGGATAGCCCAGGAGCAGCATCGCGCGCGCCCCGGGGTCGGGCACCAGCATGAGCGTCGCCTCGAGAATCGTGACGCAGGTGCCTTCGGTGCCCACCAGCGCGCGGGCGACGTTGAACCCGTTTTCCGGCAGCAGCTCGTCGAGGTTGTAGCCCGACACCCGGCGCGGCAGCTTGGGGAAGCAGCGGCGGATGTCGTCGGCGTACTCGTCCCGCAGCGCCTTGAGGTCGGCGTATATCTGGCCGCGGCGGCCGCCCGCCGAAATGATGCCGTTCAGCTCCTCCGGCGAGGTCGGCCCCACGCGAAGCCCGAGCCCGTCGTAGGTGAGCACGTGCAGCGAGTGGGTGTTGTCCGCGGTGCGAAGCCCCAGCCCGTACTTGGCCGACAGGAGCGAATGCGAGCCGCAGGAGTCGTTGCCCAGCATTCCGCCCAGCGTGCAGTGGTCATGGGTCGCGGGATCGGGTCCGAAGTTGAGCCCGTGCTTTACGGCGGCGTTGCGCAGGTCGTCGAGCACGCACCCCGGCTGCACCCGGCCGAGCCGGCGCTCGGCGTCGATCTCGATGACGCCGTGCAGGTACTTGGTGAAATCGAGCACGACCGCGACGTTGCAGCACTGCCCCGCGAGGCTGGTCCCGCCGCCCCTCGGCAGCACCGGAGCGCGATGCGCGCGCGCCGCCCCCACGGTGTGGACCACGTCTTCCAGGTCGCGCGGGATCACGACGCCGATCGGCACCTGGCGATAGTTGGAGCCGTCGGTCGCGTAGAGCGCGCGGCTCCCCGCGTCGAATCGCACCTCGCCGCGCACGGTCTCCCTGAGCTCGGCCTCGAGCGCCTGCACGTCGAGATCGCGCGGCTCCGCCTTGTGGTCCACCTTCCGCAACCGCTCGAACCGCCGTCCCTCCTGCCTGCCGCGTTCCACCGTCAACCGGGGCATTGCATCCTCATTGCGTTGTTCATGCGACGAGATCGGCCACGCGGTCGACCTCTTGATCGTCCACGACCGGCAGGATGTGGCCGCCGTAGCGGAGCACGGCCACGGTGGCATTTGCGCCCTGGCGCTCGAACGCCATCTCGAGCGCGCGCTGGGCCGACTCCGCGTAGCGGAAGCCGATCCGCTCCGCCTCCTCCCGCTTCACCCCGGGGGACATCATGATGCAATCAGCGCGGTCCACGATCTGCGCCACGTCGGCCAGGATCGCGACGCCGACGAGGTCCTTCACCCCGCCCTGCTGCACCATGCGCACGAGCTCCGCGTGCGGCTTGTAGCCGATCTCGAGCAGGTTCTTGTGATTGCTCGCGACGCCTTCGGGGTTGGGCGACACCAGGATGAGCGAGCCGCCCGTCTTCACCGCCATCGTCCCCGCGTACGGCCCCTTGGCCGACTGCCAGAAGTCGCGGTCGGCCGAGTGCGAATCGATGAGCACGATGTCGGCGCGGGTGGGGACGTGGACGGCGTAGACCTCGCGCGCCCGCACGCAACCCTCGCGATGTGCGCGCACGATGTCGCCGGTGAAGCAGCCGACGATGCGCTGCTGGATGTCGTACACCACGTTCACGATGTAGCTCAGCCCCGCGATGCGCGCCGCCTCCTCCATGCGGAGCCGCATCGAGTTCTCCGGCACGCCCATCACGGTCACCGACATCTGCATCGACGCTTCCCACTGGTTCCGGTCCATCATCTCGGGGCCGGAGACACCGGGAAACATGATCTTGGCGCCGCCCGACATTCCCTTGACCCGGTGCGGCAGGATGGAGCCCACCCCGAGCACGAAGTCGGCTTCGGTGATGCGGCGGCTCGCGGTGATGGGCGTGCCGTCGCTCGTCCGGCCGAAGTCGTGGAGACACGAGCGGTCGAGGTAGTGGTGCTCGTGGACCGGATAGCGGCCGTCGAGAGGTCCGAGCTTTTCGCGCCGCTCCTCGGCCGTCATCGGCCGGTGGGTGCCGGTGGCCTGCATGAGCTCGATCCGGTCGTCGGCCACGCCGGCGGCATGCAGCTCGTCCAGCACGTGCGGCAGGATGCGCGCGGTGGGCGTCCTCCGGGTGGCGTCGTCGATCAGGATGAGAACGCGGTCGCCGGCGCCCGCCGCCTCGCGGAGCCGCGGCGCGCCGACCGGATGGGTGAACCCCTCGGCCAGCACGCTCGCCTCGTCGAGCCCGGGGAGCGCGCGCGGCGCGAAGACGCCCATGAGATTCGGGTCGGGCACCTCGCACGGCGCGATGTCCTCGTAGCCCGGGTAGGGGAAGTCGATCTTCACGGGCGAGCCCCGCGGCCGGTGCCGCTCACGTGTCCGACCGCCCGTGCCCCGGCAGGTGCGGCTCGACGATGTCGCGGAACGCCTGCTTGATGACGCCACCCGCGTCGGGATCGCCCTCGACCATCGACTCGGCGAAGTGCCGCGCCTGCTCGAAGGTGATGTGCGGCGGGAGCGGCGGCACGTTGGGATCGGTGTACGCCTCATAGACCACCGGCCGGTCGGCGTCGAGGGCCGCGTCCCAGGCGTCGCCGATGTCGCCGGGCTTCGCCACCCGGAGCCCCTCGAGTCCGAGCGACTCGGCGTAGCGCGCATAGGGAAAGTCGGGCACCTCCTGCGAGGCCTCGAACTTGGGATCGCCCTCCATCACCCGCTGCTCCCAGGTGACCTGGTTCAGGTCGCGGTTGTTGAGCACCAGCACGATGAGCCGCGGGTCCGACCAGCGGTGCCAGTACTTGGCGATCGTGATCAGCTCGTTGATCCCGTTCATCTGCATGGCACCATCGCCCACGAGGGCGATGACCACGCGGTCGGGATACGCGAACTTGGCCCCGATGGCGTACGGCACGCCGGGCCCCATCGTCGCGAGGTTGCCCGACAGCGAGGCCATCATGCCGCGCCTGAGCTTGAGGTCGCGCGCGAACCAGTCGGCCGAGGTGCCGGAGTCGGAGGTGAGAATGCAGTTGTCCGGCAGCCGGGATGACAGCTCCCAGAAGACGAGCTGGGGGTTGATCGGGTCCGCCTCGACGTGCGCCCGCTCCTCGATCAGCTTCCACCAATTCGCCACGTTCGACTCGATGGTGCGGCGCCAACCCCCATCCTTCTTCTGCTCCAGCAGCGGCAGCAGCGCCCGCAGGGTCTCGGCGCTGTCGCCCACCAGGTTCACCTCCATCGGGTAGCGAATGCTGAGCATCTTGCCGTCGATGTCGATCTGGACGCCGCGCGCCTGGCCCTCCTTCGGCAGAAATTCCGAGTAGGGAAAGCTGCTGCCCACCATGAGCAGCGTGTCGCAGCTCGTCATCAGGTCCCAGCTCGGCTTGGTGCCGATGAGCCCGATCGAGCCGGTGACGTACGGCAGGTCGTCGGGCACCGCCGCGCGGCCGAGCAACGCCTTGGCGACGCCGGCGCCGAGCCGGTCGGCAACCTCCATGATCTCGTCGGTCGCGCCGAGCGCACCGGCGCCCACCAGCATCGCGACGCTCTCGCCGGCATTGAGCACGTCGGCCGCGCGCCTCAGGTCGTCATCCTTCGGCACCACGCTGGGCCGCTTGTAGCCCACGCCCGAGTGGATGGTGCTGTGTTTCCGCGGCGGCGTCTTCACCGCGTCCATCGTCTGCACGTCGTTCGGGATGATGAGGCAGGTGACGGTGCGCTCGTCGAGCGCGATGCGCACCGCGCGGTCCACCAGGTGCCGGATCTGCGCCGGCACGCTCGCCATGTGGACGTACTCGCCGGCCACGTCCTTGAAGAGCGACATCAGGTCGACTTCCTGCTGGAACGAGCCGCCGAGCGCGGCGCGAGCCGACTGACCCACGATCGCGAGCACCGGCTGATGGTCCATCTTGGCGTCATAGAGCCCGTTCAGCAGATGGATGGCACCGGGGCCCGAGGTGGCGAGGCAGACGCCGATCTCGCCGGTGAACTTGGCGTGGGCGCAGGCGTTGAACGCGGCCATCTCTTCGTGGCGCACCTGGATGAAATCGGGATCGCCGTCGGCGCGGTTGAGCGCGCCCATGATCCCGTTGATCCCGTCGCCCGGGTAGCCGAAGATCCGGTGGATGCCCCAGTCGCGCAGGCGCTCGAGCAGGAAGTCGCTGACGTTGTCGCTCATGTCGTTCTCCTTAATGCGGCGCCGATCGCGAGCGCGCCGCCCAGAGCGCCGATGGCACCGAGGGCGAGCGCGCCGCGATGCTCGGTGGCCCAGAGCTGCCAGCTCCGGTCGCGCGACCGCGCGTCGAACACGCCGTGCGCGCCCTGATCGCCGTTCACGGTCTCGAAGAGGTTGTCGGGGCGGTTCGGGTCTTCGGGCTGGTCGGTCTGCTGCGACTTGTAGCCGGTGTGGGCGAGGTAGTGGTCGAGGAGGCGCGGGGCGATCCGGTTGCCCACGATCGCCTTCGCCGAGGGAAAGCCGACGTACATCTCCTCGCGATGGTGGTGCGCCGCGAACACGATCGCGTCGGCCGCGACTTCGGGCTGGAAGATGGGCGGGACCGGCTGCGCCTTGAACGGCATTCGGCTCCGGCTCCAGCGGAACTGCGGGGTGTTGAGCGCCGGCATCTGCAGCATGCAGACCCGCACGCGGCTCCCGTCATGATACAGCTCGGAGCGGAGCGCCTCGGTGAATCCCTGGACCGCGTGCTTGGCGGCGCAGTACGCCGACTGCAGCGGGATGGCGCGATACGCGAGCGCCGACCCCACCTGCACGATCACGCCGTGATCGCGCGGGAGCATCCGCTTGAGCGCCGCCAGCGTGCCGTACACGTAGCCGAGGTACGTCACCTCGGTCACCCGGCGATACTCGTCGGCGCGCATCTTCTTCACCGGCGAGAAGACCGACACCATCGCGTCGTTGACCCAGACGTCGATCGTCCCCCAGCGCTGCTCCACCGCCGCGGCGGCCGCCTCGACTGCGTCGGCGTCGGCCACGTCGGTCGGCAGCACCAGCGCCTCGCCGCCCGCCGCCTCGACCTCGAGTCGGGCCTGCTCCAGCCGGTGCGCGTTGCGCGACACGAGCCCGATGCGGGCCCGCTCCTTCGCGAACGCGCGCACCGCCGCGCGGCCCACCCCGGCACCTGCGCCGGTGACGACGACGACATCTGGACGTGCATCCGGGTGGGGCATCTCAGTCCTTCCCTTTCGGATCCAGCTCCACCGTCACCTCCAGCCCGCCCTTCACCGAGAGCGGGCGCACCGCGACGTCGCGATCCTTGGTGCGCTCGAATCGGAGATCGGCCGAGCAGTTGCCGACGCGGAGCCCGCGCAGCTCGATCGTGTCGACGTACTCCGGCAACAGCGGCCGGACGACGCGGAGATGGCGGCTGAAGGCGTCGGGCTCGAGGCCGAGCAGGTGGTAGAGCAGAAACGGCACGGACCCCGCGGCCCATGCCTGCGGATGGCAGGCCACGGGATAACGGATCGGCGTCCCGTATTCCTTGCGTGAAAATCCGGTGAACAGCTCGGGCAGCCGCTCGTGCTCGAAATCGCTCGCGGCGGCGACGATGCCCTCGAGCACCTTGCGGGCGAAGTCGCCGAAGCCGTACCGATGCAGCCCCGCCGCGCAGAAGCCGGTGTCGTGCGGCCAGACGGTGCCGAGATGGTAGCCGATCGGCGTGTAGCCGGCCGCCTCGCACGAGAGGGTCCGGATGCCGAAACCGCTGAACATGTCGTCGGCCATGAGATGCTTGGCGGTGGACTCGGCCTTGTCGCCGTCGGCGATGCCGGTCCAGAGCGCGTGGCCCGGGTTGGACGAAATCACCCGGAGCGGCTTGTCGCCCGCCTCGAGCGCCATCGCGTAGAAACCCAGGTCGGGCAGCCAGAAAGCGCGGTTGAATCGGGTGCGCAGCTCGGATGCTTCCTTCCGGAGCGTGTTGGCGCCGGTCTTGTCGCCGGCGCGCTCGAAAAGATCCGCCATACCGAGCTTGGCGGCGTACACGTAGCCCTGGACCTCGACCAGCGCGATCGGCGGCGTCGCGATGTGCCCCTGCTCGTCGATGATGGCGTTGCCCGAATCCTTCCACCCCTGGTTGATGATCCCGCCGTCCTTCGACTCGGCGGACCTGTCCGTGCTCGGGTAATCGACAAAGCCGTCGCCGTCGGTGTCGCCGTACTTGGCGATCCAGGTGAGCGCGCGCTCGACGTTGTCGTGCAGATCGGAGAAGAGCGAGAGGTCGCCGGTCCACGCGACGTAGCGCGCGAGGACGATGAGAAAGAGCGGCGTCGAGTCGATCGAGCCGTAGTACGGGTTGTGGGGGATATCGCCGGTGCGCGCCAGCTCGCCCACGCGCAGCTCGTGGAGGATCTTGCCCGGCTGCTCGGCGCGGTAGTCGTCGATCTTGGTGCCCTGATGCCTGGCCAGGAGCCGGAGCGTCTCCGCCGCGATGCGCGACTGGTAGGGCAGCACTTGCAGCGCGGAGATGAGGCTGTCGCGCCCGAACAGGGCGGCGAACCAGGGCACCCCGGCGGCGAAGAAGGTGCAACCGTCCTCCTCGGTGCGGAGCAGGTCGAGATCGGTGAAGGAGCGATCGAGCAATGCGTTGAACAGGACGCTGTCGGAGTGCACCGTGGCGCGCGATTCCGGCGGCGCGCTCGGCGCCGAGCGCGTGGGCATGACCTGGACGGCGGCGGGATCGACGGGCGCGCCGTGCTCCGGCGACTCCTTCACCTCGAATCGGAGCGCGAGCGTCCGGTGCCCGCGCGGGTCGAGGCGGATGGTGCCGGCACAGCTGTGATCGCCGGTGGCCGCAAGCTCGCCCGGCACGCTCACCGAAAGCGTGCGCCGGATCCCGTCCCGGCCGTCGTAGGCGAACTGGAGCGTCTCGCCATGCCACTCGGGGGGGTGGAGCGTGCCGGGATGCTGGTCGATGAGCCCGCGCACCTCGAACACGTCTTGAAATTCGGCATCGAAGCGGAACTCGACCGGAACGCTCACCGCGTCCTCGCTCCAGTTCTGGAAGGTGAGGTGCTCGGCCAGCACCAGGGTCTGGTCGGACAGCTCGCGGACCCACTTGATGCCGATGACGTCGCGGCGAAGCGCGTAGCCGCCGGCGAGCCGGAGGTCGGGATTGGTAAGCTGGAAAACGGCCTTGTTGCCCGCGACCGCGGTGCTGCCGAGCCCCACGGGCGCGGTGCCGGCGAGCCTCAAGTCGTAGGAACGGAGAAAGCGGCAGTCGTGATAATAGAGGCCGAGGCCGTGTTCCTGGCCTCGAGGCACGCGCCCGTCGGGATCGGTGAGGAGGAAGATGTCCCCGGACTTGATGACGACGGCATCGGCGATGGTGCGGGCGACGGATTCGGGACCGCGGGTGAGGACCTGCCACTTGCGTGAGCTCTGGTCGGCTGCCTTCCGGTCGGCTGCCTCGTGATCAGCCGCCTTCGGCTTCGCCGCCTTGTCGCCGGTCGCCTGGTCGGTCGCCTGCTGGTTCACCATTACGGAATCCCGGGTCGCGCCCCGGTGCCGGCGCGCGGGAGCGGCATGGCGGCGGAGCGTGGAAGCCGATCGGAGTATGGCAATGCATATAGGGGCGTGGATCAGGTGCGGACAGTGATTGGGGTCACGGGAACAGCCGCCGGTGCCACAGCCTCGGCCGACTCGAGGCGCGCGAGCCACGCGCCCATTCCGGCGCCCGTGCGCGCCGACACTTCGAGAATCTCGATGTCGGGGCGCACCTCGCGGACGTTCCGGTGCGCGGCCGCGCGGTCGAACCCCACCGCGTCCGCCAGGTCGATCTTGGTCACGATGGCCATGTCGGCGCTGTTGAAGATGGTGGGATACTTGAGCGGCTTATCCTCGCCCTCCGTCACCGAGAAGAGCACCACCCGGAGCTGCTCGCCCAGGTCGAAGCTCGCCGGGCAGACGAGATTGCCCACGTTCTCGATGAAGAGGAGGTCGAGCGCCGAGAGGTCCCAGCCCTCGAGCGCCCGCTCCACCATTTCGGCATCGAGATGGCAGACGGTGCCGGTGGTGATCTGGCGGACCGGCGCGCCGCTCCGGCCGAGCCGGCGCGCGTCGTTATCGGTGGCGAGGTCGCCCACGAGCGCGGCGACCCGGCGGCGCGGAGCCAGCGCGGAAAGCGTCGCCTCGAGCAGCGTGGTCTTCCCGGCGCCCGGCCCCGAGACGGCGTTCACGACGCGCACGCCGGCCAGGCTGAATCGCTCTCGCAGCGCGCGGGCCAGGACGTCGTTCTTCTTGAGCAGGTCGCGCCGGACCTCAACGATTCGCGGGTGCATCGTGGTGCGCCTCCACCTCTCCGGGATTCATGTCGAACACCTCCAGCGCTACCAGCTGCAGCTCGCGGCCGCTCCGGACCTCGACGGCGGGCGTGTTGCACACGGGGCAGCGGAAGTGCTGGATGCCGGCGAGCGGCCGCTCCTCGCCGCAGGTGCCGCAATGGATCACGACCGGCACCTCTTCGATCTCGAGCCTGGCACCCGCGATCTCGCTGTCGGACACCGCGAGGTCGAAGGCAAAGAGCAGCGCGTCCGGCACCACGCCCGAGAGCGCGCCCAGCCGTACGCGGAGCGCCTGGACCCGCACCGCGCCCAGGCGCCGCCGCTCTTCGCACGCGGCGTCCACCAGGCTCATGGCGATCGAGAGTTCGTGCATCGTGGTGCCCTGCCGGAAGCTACAATCCGCTGCAGCGTCTATTGACGGGTGCCGAGCGCTTTCCTACAATGGCTGGCAGCGTTCGTGATGGCAAGCAGCAGCGGGCGGGGCGGCGGGAAGGTCGCACGGCACGATGACAACGCAATGCAACAGGCTTGAGCCGGTCTTTCCGGGGTGAACTTCGCCCGGCAGGGACCGGCTCAGGTCGTTTCCGGGAGGCGTAGATCATGGCCGAAACCAGGGAGCGGCACGGGGTAGACGAAGTCCATATCCTCTGGACCTCCGAGGGCATGAGCTGTGACGGCGATTCGGTGTCGCTCACCGCCGCCATGCAGCCCAGCATCGAGGACGTGATCCTGGGCCTCGTGCCCGGATTGCCCAAGGTCCACCTCCATAGCAAGCTGCTCTCGCCCACGCAGGGCGGCGAGGAGTTCCTCAAGCCGTTCCGCCAGGCGGCGCGCGGCGAGCTCGGCCCCTACGTCTTCGTGGTCGAGGGCTCGATTCCGAACGAGCACATCGATGGAGACGGCTACTGGACCTCGATGGGCAACGACCCCGAGACCGGTCAGCCGATCACACTCAACACCTGGATCGATCGGCTCGCCCCGGGCGCCTGGGCCGTGGTCGCGGCCGGCACCTGCGCCACCTACGGCGGCATCCACGCCATGGCGGGCAACCCCACCGGGTGTATGGGGCTCGCCGACTACCTCGGCTGGAACTTCCGCTCGGCCGGCGGCCTCCCCATCGTCAACGTCCCCGGCTGTCCCATCCAACCCGACAACTTCATGGAGACGCTGGTCTGGCTGCTCAAGCAGGCGGCGGGCAAGGCGCCCATGATTCCGCTGGACGATCAGCTCCGGCCCCAATGGCTTTTCGGCAAGACGGTGCACGAGGGCTGCGACCGCGCGGGCTACTACGAGCAGGGTGACTTCGCGGGGGACTACAACTCGCCCAAGTGCCAGGTCAAGATCGGCTGCTGGGGGCCGGTGGTGAACTGCAACGTCCCCAAGCGCGGCTGGATGAACGGCATCGGCGGCTGCCCCAACGTGGGCGGCATCTGCATCGGCTGCACCATGCCGGGCTTCCCCGACAAGTTCATGCCCTTCATGGACCAGCCGCCCGGCGGCACGGTGTCCGCCACTCTCATCGGAAGCTATGGCGCGCTCATCCGGCGCCTCCGCGGCATCACCAATCATACGGTGAACAAGGAGCCCCGCTGGCGGCACAACGGGCCCGCGCTCACCACCGGCTACGCGCCGCGCTATCCGCGGCATGGTCCGGCGTCGCCCACCGGCGGCAACGGCGGCGAGCGCTACGCCTCCAACGGCGCGGTGAGCCGGCGCGGCTGACGGACAGACGCTACACGCAAGCACAAGGAGCAGCGGTCATGGCCACAAGCACGATGCCGGCGGGCCCGGGCACCCGGGAAGAGCGCGGCCGGCTGGTCGAGATGAACTGGGACCCGATCACCCGTATCGTCGGCAATCTCGGCATCTACACCAAGATCGACTTCGACAACCGGGAAGTCGCCGAGTGCCACAGCACCTCGTCGATCTTCCGCGGGTACAGCGTGTTCATGAAGGGCAAGGACCCGCGCGACGCCGGCTTCATCACGAGCCGCATCTGCGGCATCTGCGGCGACAATCACACCACCTGCTCCCACTACGCGCAGCAGATGGCGTACGGCATCCGCCCGCCCGACCTGGCCGAGTGGATCATCAACCTGGGCGAGGCGGCGGAGTACATGTTCGACCACACGATCTTCCAGGACAACCTGGTGTTCGTGGACTGGTGCGAGGAGATGGTAAAGCAGACCAACCCCGGCCTGCTCGACCGCGCCAACCGCACCGACGCGCCGCATGCCGCCATCCACGGCTTCCGCACGATCGGCGACATCATGCGGGCGTGCAACCCGTTCGTCGGCTCGATCTACCAGGAAGCGCTGGTGATGAGCCGGGTGACCCGCGAGATGTTCTGCCTCATGGAAGGGCGTCACGTCCACCCGTCCACGATGTACCCGGGGGGCGTGGGCACCGTGGCGACGCCGCAGGTCTTCACCGACTACGCGAGCCGCCTCATCCGGGTGCTCGACTTCGTGAAGAAGGCCGTGCCGATGAACGACGACATCTTCGACTTCTTCCTCGACGCGCTGCCCGGCTACGAGAGAGTCGGCGAGCGCCGCATCCTGATCGGCTGCTGGGGTTCGTTCCAGAACCCGAAGGTGTGCGACTACAAGTACGAGACGATGAACGACTGGGGCCGCGCGATGTACGTCACCCCCGGCATCCTCATCGACGGCAAGCTCATCACCACCAACCTGGTCGACATCAACCTCGGCATGCGGATCCTGCTCGGCAGCTCGTATTACGACGACTGGGAGCAGGAGCCGATGTTCGTGACCCGCGACCCGCTGGGCAATCCGGTCGATCGGCGCCATCCGTGGAATCAGACGACGCTCCCCAAGCCGCAGAAGCGCGACCTCGACGGCGGCAACTACAGTTGGGTCATGAGCCCGCGGTGGTACGATCCCAAGAGCAAGGATCACCTCGCGCTCGACACCGGCGGCGGCGCCATCGCGCGGCTCTGGGTCACGGCGCTCGCGGGCCTGGTCGACACCGGCTACGTCAAGGCGACGGGGCACAGCGTCCAGATCAACCTGCCGAAGAGCGCCAAGCATCCCGAAATGCAGCTCGAGTGGAAGGTGCCGCAGCACTCCAACGCCATCGAGCGCGACCGGGCCCGGATGTACTTCGTGGCCTATTCGGCCGCGCTCGCGTTCTTCTTCCTGGAGAAGGCGATGGACGAGGTGCACGCCGGCCGCACCAAGGTGTTCACCGATTTCTCGGTGCCCGACGAGGCCATCGGCTGCGGCTTCCACGAGGCGGTGCGCGGCGTGCTCTCGCACCATCTCGTGATCCGGGACAAGAAGATCGCCAACTACCACCCGTATCCGCCCACGCCGTGGAACGCGAGCCCGCGCGACTCCTACGGAACCCCCGGCCCCTACGAAGATGCCGTGCAGGGCACGCCGATCTTCGAGGAGAACGGGCCCGACAACTTCAAGGGCGTCGACATCATGCGCGCGGTACGCAGCTTCGATCCCTGTCTGCCCTGCGGCGTGCACATGTACCTGGGCGGCGGCCGGGTGGTGAAGCAGGTGCACGCGCCGATGTTCGGGCAGCACGGGTGAGCGGCGGATGACGCCCTCGAGAGGCGCGTTGGACGATCGCGAGGTGCGCGCGCGGGTGGAGGAGGTCGAGGCGCTGCTCTCGGCACTCGACGCATTGCCGGACGATCGCGCGCGCACCACCGCGCTCGATGCGGTGCAGGCGGTGGTCGAGCTGTATGGCGAGGCGCTCGCCCGCGTGCTGGGCGGCGTGTCGGAGTCGTGCGGCGCGGCGGCCGTGCGTCGCCTCGCCGACGACGAGCTGATCGGCCACCTGCTGCTGGTGCACGACCTGCACCCGGACAGCGTCGAGGCGCGGGTACTGCGCGGGCTCGACGAGGTGCGCCCCTACCTTCGCTCGCACGGCGGAGGCGTCGAGCTGCTCGGCGTGGCCGACGGCATGGCGCGGGTGAAGCTCGAGGGGAGCTGTCACGGCTGTCCGTCGTCCACCGCCACGCTGCGGCACGCCATCGAAGAGGCGGTGCGGAAGGCGGCGCCCGAGCTGGACGGGATCGTCGCCGAGGGCACCGCGCCGCCCGCGCGAACCGCGCCGGAACCCGCCGCACTGGTGCAGCTCGCCGGAGCGGCGCGGAACGGCGCGTGACCGGGCGGCTCGAGCAGCTGGCGCGGCGCCGGCGCGCCGTTGCGCCGCCCGCGCCGGCCGCGCCGGCCGCGCCGGCCGGCGGTACGCAAGTCGGGGAGGCGCCCAACCAGCGCTGCGAGCTTTGCGCCGTACCGATCGGCGCCGAGCACCCGCACCTCCTCGACACCACGACGGGCGGGCTCCGCTGCGCCTGCCGGGCGTGCGCGCTCGTCCTGGGCCAGCCGGCGGCGGGCGGCGGCAGGTATCGTCTCGTGCCGGAGCGTCGAGTGGAGCTGCCCGACCTCGCGCGCGACGACGCGCGTTGGCGCGACCTGGGGCTTCCGGTGTCGCTCGCGTTTCTCGTGCGGCGCGGCGACGCCGTGACGGCGATTTTTCCGGGCGCGCTGGGCCCCACCGACGCGCCGGTGGCACCGGAGGCGTGGGCGGCACTCGAAGCCGCGGAGCCGGCGGTGCGCGCGCTCGAGCCCGAGGTCGAGGCGCTGCTGGTGAATCGGATGCGCGGCGATCGCGAGTGCTGGATCGCGCCGATCGACCTCTGCTACCGGCTGGTGGCGCTGGTGCGCACGCAATGGACCGGGCTCACGGGCGGCGATGAAGTCTGGACGGAAATCGATCGCTTCTTCGGCGAGCTCATCAGATCGGAGGCAACACGATGACCGCAAAGCACGTCAACCTGCGGGTCGGCCGGCCGCAGACCACGCCGACCAAGCCGGCGCATGTGTCGGGTATAAAGGAAGGCAACGCGCCGGGCAACTACGCGCGGCAGGGCGGTCACCTGCCCAACGGCAACTCGACGGCCGAGCGCTCGACCGGCATCAATGCGGGGGCGCGGAACCCGATCGATCCGCGGGCGCCGAACCTGTCGCCGGCGTGATCACCGCGGCGGACCCGGTCGCGCGCATCGCGCAGGCGGTGCTGTACGAGGGGTACCTGCTCTGGCCCTACCGGCGTTCGGCCCTCAAGAACCGGCAGCGCTGGACGTTCGGCGGGGTCTTTCCCGAGACGTACAGCCGTGCGCGGGGCGAGGACGATCCGTGGCGGATGACGGTCGAGTGCCTGGTCGAAGCCGATGAACGCGCGCGACTCGACGTGCGCGTGCGGTTTCTGCACGTGGTGGATCGACAGGTGATGGACGAGCGCGGCGGCGAGCGCGTGGCGGTGGATCAGCTTGCCGTGTCGGGACGGCGCCATCTCACCTGGGAGGAGGCGACGGAGCGCGAGATCGTGGCGACGGGGCTTGAGCTCGCCGCGCTCGGTGCCGGGCATTCGGTGCCGATCGAGATCGCGGCCGGCGAGCTGGAGGAACCGATCGAGGAGGCGGGCGCGCGCGTGGCTGCGCTCGTCCGCTCGTGGCGCCGAATCCTCGGCACCCTCACCGTGCGCGCCGACGAGGCGGAGCCGGGCGTGTGGCGCGTCCACGTCGAGGTCGTCAACACCACGCCCTGGACCGGCGGCCCGCGCGAGCTGGCGCTCCGACACGCGCTCGTCTCGACCCACGCGGTGCTGCGCATCGAGGGCGGCGCATTCGTGTCTCCCATCGATCCGCCCCCCGAATTGCGCGCGGCCTCAGCGGCGTGCCGGAGCATCGGTAGCTGGCCCGCGCTCGTGGGCGAGCCGGGCGAGCGTCACACGCTGCTCGCCGCGCCGATCATCCTGGGCGATTATCCCCGCATCGCGCCGGAGAGTCCGGGCGACCTCTTCGACGGCGGCGAGATCGACCAGTTGCTGATCCTCAACGTCCTGGCGCTCACCGACGACGAGCGGCGCGAGATGGCCGACTCCGACCCGCGCGCCCGCGAGATCCTGGAGCGCTGCGCCGCCTTGGCGCCCGACGAGATGCGGCGGCTCCACGGCGCGGTGCGCGAGTTTCGCGTGCTCGGCGCGGAGTGAGTCCGATGGACTTCTGGCAGGAGCTGGCGCGGCCGGGCGCCGATTCGGTCGAGGTGGACGGCGTCGAGCTGCGGGCGGGGAGCCGCGTGCGGCTCCGGCCCAAGCCGGGGCGCGATGCGTTCGATGCCATACTCGCCGGACGCGCGGCGCGGGTGGAGAGCGTGGAGCATGACGTGAGCGGTGCCATACATCTCGCGGTGACGCTCGACGACGATCCGGGGCGCGATCTCGGCGCCGGCCGCTTTCCCGGCCATCGCTTCTTCTTCGCATCCGATGAAGTCGAGCCGCTCGAGCCGGACGGCCCGCCCGGAACAGCGGAGACGGTAGCGGGTGCCATGGCGACGCGCATCCTCGTCGCCGGCATCGGCAACATCTTCCTGGGCGACGACGGCTTCGGCGTGGCGATGGCGGAGCGGCTCGCGTCGCGCCCGTGGCCCGTCGGAGTCGAGGTGCGCGAGTTCGGCATCCGCGGGCTCGACCTCGCGTACGAGCTGCAGCGGGGCTACGCCGCCGCGGTGCTGGTGGACGCGGTGCCGCGCGGCGGCGCGCCGGGCACGCTCTATGTGATCGAGCCCGCGCTCGACTTGGCGGCCGAGGTGGCGGTCGACGCGCACGGGATGGATCCGGTCAAGGTGTTGCACCTGGCCCGTGCGCTGGGCGGCGAGCCACCGCGGACGCTCGTGGTGGGGTGTGAGCCCGAGCCGCTGCCGGCCGATCTCGATCCGAGCGAGATCGTGGCCGAGCTAAGCGCGCCGGTGCGGGCGGCGCTCGATGCGGCGGTGGAGCTGGTGGAATCGGTCGTGGCGACTCTTTTCAATGAAAGACGGTGAGCCTATGCGGCGCGCGCTCCTGATCGCCCTCGCGGCCGGTGCCGGCGCGATCCTGGTGTCGCAGTTCCCGGACCTTCGGCGATACCTGCGGATGCGGGATATGTAGGGCGGGCGTTGGGTGCGTGGCGTGAGGCGCGCGGTGCGCGTGGCCGCGCGCGCGGACGTCTTGTGCCCTCAACCCGCCGGGCCGATGACCCACTCCGTTGCATCTCGGGCGATCGACGGCGGCACCGCGTGTCCGCCGTCGAACTCGCGGTAGCGCACGTCGTATCCCGCGCGTCTAACTCAGGCACGATGCGCCGGCTGCACCGCTCGATGGGGAGCACGGGGTCGGGCGTGCCGTGCGAAATGAAAATGCGGGGCCGGCCGTACGATCGCCCGCGGAAATAAACGTGGTCGGGGATACGCTCGGCCGCGGGTCGGGCTTCAATGGAGCCGCGGACGATCGCCCGCGGAAATCCCGAGGGCATCGTCGGCCCGCTCGATCTCGATGCTGCTTCAATGGAGCCGCGGACGATCGCCCGCGGAAATACGTCAACGTCGGCGTGCCCCGCTCCCCGCTCATGGCTTCAATGGAGCCGCGGACGATCGCCCGCGGAAATTCGCGAGCATGTCGGCCAGGTGCCCTAGACCTACGCGCTTCAATGGAGCCGCGGACGATCGCCCGCGGAAATCTGGG
>DASUJH010000013.1 GCA_036279355.1 Gemmatimonadales bacterium | reverse complement strand
GGTGACGCCGAACGGCGCCACTTCATTCGCAAGCGTCCGCGCGAAGCCGGTCACCGCCGCGCGCACGCTGTTCGAGAGCATGAGCCCCTCGACCGGCTGCTTCACCGTGATGGACGTGACGTTGAGAATGCGCCCCCAGCGGCGCTCCTTCATACCGGGCAACACGGCTCGACAGAACTCGAGCACGCTCTCGAGCAGCACGGCGAGCGCCTTCTGCCACGCCTCGGCCGGAATCTGCTCGAACGCGCCAGCCGGCGGCCCACCCGCATTCGTCACCAGCACGTCGACGCGGCCGAACGCCCGCATGGCCTCGTCCACGACGCGCCGAGCCTCGTCCGTCTCGCCCACGTCCGCGGCGACCCCGACCGCCCGGACCCCGTGCTCCCGCGCAATCGCCTCCGCCGCGGCGCGCACGGGCTCGGCGCTCCGCGCGCAAAGCACGAGATCGCATCCCTCGGCGCCGAGCTCCGCCGCGATGGCGCGGCCCAGGCCTTTGCTCGACCCGGCGACGAGCGCAACCTTGCCGCGAAGCCCCAGATCCACGAGCTCAGCGCTCGCGGAACAGGTCGTCCACGCCCTGCTTCAGATAGTCATCGGTCTTGTCGAGCCAATCCTGCCGCGGCGGCGAGAACACGTCCACATCCAGCGTGTCCTCCAGCGCCTCGGCCTTGTGGCGCACTCTTGGGGGAATCGTCAGCACTTCGCCTGCCCGGAGCACCACCTCGTCCGCGCCGTCCTCGCCCAGCCAGAACTTGAGCGCGCCCTCGAGGATGTAGGTGATCTGCTCGTTCTCGTGCGAGTGCGCCGGCACGATGCAGCCCTGCTTGAGGTAAACGTGCGCCAGCATCACCCGGTCGCCGGTGATGAGCCGGCGCTCCAGCAGATCGGTGACGCGCTCGCGGGGCATGTCGTTCCACCGGTGGAAGCCTACGCCGGAGGTGAGGCTGGGCATGATGTGCTCCTCGATGCGGGATGAACGAAGGAACGGCTAATGTACGGCCCGATCCGGCTATACTCAACGCGCATGACCGCCGTCGACCTCGACCGGCTCCGCCGCAGTCTGCCGCCCCATCCGCTCACCCGCTTCGCGCCGAGTCCGACGGGCCATCTCCACCTGGGCCACGCCGTAAATGCCGTGTACGTGTGGGGCATCGCGCGCGCGCTCGGCGGGCGGGTGCTGCTCAGGATCGAGGACCACGACCGGACGCGCTGCCGGCCGGAGTTCGAGAGCGCGTTGCTCGAGGATCTCGAGTGGCTTGGGCTCGAGCCGCACGTGGGATCGATCGGTGAGTTCCGCGCAGGGCGGTCGCCTTTCCGTCAGAGCGACAACGATGCCCCGTACGCCGCCGCGCTCGCCGGGCTGGCCGAGCGGGCGCAGGTGTATGCCTGCGCGTGCTCGCGCCGCGATCTGGCCGCGGAAGCCGGCGATCCGTTCAACGACGAAACACCCTACCGCGGCCGCTGCCGAGAGCGCGGGCTCGAGCCGGGGCCGGGGCGCGGAATGCGCGTCGTGCTCGAGCCCGGTGCCGAAGGCTTCGACGACTCGATGCTCGGCCCCCAGCGCCAGGAGCCCGCCGTCCAATGCGGCGACCTCCTGCTGCGGGACCGGCTGGGCCAGTGGACCTACCAGTTCGCCGTGGTAGTGGACGACATGCGGCACGAGATCGACCTGGTGATCCGCGGCGCCGACCTGCTCGCCTCGACCGGCCGCCAGATCCGGCTCGCGCGGATGCTGGGCCGCGCGCGCGAGCCCGTCTGGCTGCACCACCCGCTCATCCTGAAGCCCACCGGCGAGAAGCTGAGCAAGGCGAGCCGAGACACGGGGCTTGGCGAGCTGCGCGCGGCGGGTGTGAGCGCCGCGGACGTGCTGGGCGAGGCGGCGTACCGCGGCGGCCTGCTCGAGCGAAGCCGGCCTCTGCGCCCCGAAGATCTGCCGGACCTCCTTATGAACCGCCCTTGAGCAATCCGTCTCGCACACGCACCGCCTTGGCCGACGCATTGGGATCGGACTCGATCCGCACGTCCACCTGCTCGGTGAGCCGCACCTTCGCATTCACCGTGAGCGTGTCCGTGCCCCGCCGGAGCTTGATCGGCAGGTCCTGCCCCTCGGCGTTCGCATACCGCTGGCGGAACCCCGGACCGAAATCCGGATCGGTGATCTGAAAATCACCCAGCGCCAGCAGCACGTCGCCCACCTGCACACCGGCCTGCTCCGCCGCGCCTCCGGGGACGACCTGCACCACCCGCGACCCCTGCCCGGCGGAGTCGGGGCCCGTTCCGACGCCAAGCCGCGGCGCGCGCGTCGTGTCCGCCACGAGGCGGAGCCCGGCGAGCGGCAGCACCTGCGCGTACGGGAACGGCTGGCGCCCGTCGATGTACTTCGCGTAGAAGTCGCCGAACGCCTTCCCGCCCGCGTCGCGGCTCACCGTGTTCCACCAATCGGTGCCGGTGAACCCGCGGCCATGCTTGTACGTGGTCTGGTACAGCTCGCGCATCACGTCGTCGAGCGAGCGGCGGCCGTCGCTCGCGTCCCGGATCACGATGTCGAGCAGAAAGCCCGCGAGTGAGCCCTTCGGGTAATAGATGTACTGGGTGCCATCGGTCGGATGGATCCAGGTCGTAAGCGACGCATCTTCGAGCGCAATGGGCGGCGCGTCCATCACGTTCTGCACCTTTCCTCCAGTGAGCATGAAGAACGCGGTCGAATCGATGATGCCGCCGCGCACGAGCGCCAGGTCGGCGTAGTAATCGGTAATCCCTTCGCTCACCCAGAGCCAGGGCGTGGGCTCGGGGCGCTCGTACTCGTACGGCACCATGTCGGCCGGACGGAGCCGCTTCACGTTCCAGGCGTGAAAGATTTCGTGCGCGCTGACGGAGGCGAGGATCGGCGTGCCGATGAACATCGGGTTGTAGACGCCCACGTGCGAGCTCTGGTGCTCCAGCGCGCTGCCGCCGCCATACGCCGAGTCAAAGATCTGCATTACCGTGTAGTTGTCCCACGGCGTCACGCCGAACACTCGCGACTCCACCGGAATTGCCTCGCCCAACTGCTCCCAGAGCATCGCCCGCGGCTGGCCGGTGAGCACGCCGGCGGGATAGGTCGCGAGCCGCGTCGTCCGGCCCGACACCACGGTGCTGTCCATGTCGAAGCGGCCGATGAAGAACGGCATGTCGACCAGGTCGTGGTAGTTGCTCTCGCGGTAGGTGCGCGGCTCGCCGGTGGGGTGCATGCCGGTCGCCACCTTCCAATCGGCCGGGGCCTCGATGTGGACGGTGGCCGGAAAGTCGAAGCCTCGGCCCTCAGGATAAAGGAAGAGATTGGTGCCGTTGAACAGCAGGAAGTCGGGCTTGGCCCATGCCATCGCGTTGTCCAGCGTGTCGGCCAGGTAGTCGAACCGGACCGTGACTTCGCCCGCGCCCGTGGGGCGCACGCGCCAGGTGTCGTAGTCGAGCTTGTCCCACTCGAGCGCGCCGCCGCCGCCCCCGCCCGCGCCGTCCGCGCCGAAATTCGAGACCCAGCGCGCGAAGTTGCTGATTTCGTATGCGCCCGGCGTCCACGCGGGAAGCGAGAGCAGCACCGGTTCCGTGCCCTTCACGTCGAACCGCATCGCGACCTTCACAGTGCGGGCGGCGGCGCTCGCCGAGTCGAACGCGACCTCGTACCGGACGTTGGCGATCGCTGCGGATCGTTGCGCGGCGGCCGGTGCAGGGCGCGGCTTGGCCGCGGGCGCCGGGCGCTGCGCATTGAGCAGCACGGGGACGACGAGCGTGGCGAGGGCAATGAACGCAGGGGGATGCATTCGCATGGATGGTCCCGGTGACGAGTTTTGCGCGGTGCGCGTTGCGACCTAGTCGACGATGATACACACAGGACGGCGCACACGCGCGAAAAGTTGCGCCCGCCGCGCAACATCCGGGGCGTAGAGCTTGCAGCGACGCGCGCGCGCAACTCAAGTAAAGAATGCACGCGCGGCGGACAAGCGCATGGTCCGCAAGCGATTCATCGCCGCGCCGAAGGCCGTCCCCAATCATCGCCGCCATGCTCTCTGCACATCGGGCGGCAAAACGAAAGACCAACCCTCGAGCGCCATGCTGCGTGCGCTGTTGCTCCTCGCCCTCCTGGGCTTTGCGGACGTTGTAATGCCGTCCCTTGGCTCGGCACAGGCCCCGGCTGCCGCGCAGAATGGTGCACGGTCCGCCGATTCGGCCGCCACGCTCCGCCCCGGTGACGTCATCCGCCTCAAGATCTGGCGCGAGCCGGACTTCTCCGGCGATTTCACCATCAGCGATGCCGGCAGCGCCGTGCTGCCGAGGCTCGGCCCCGTGCCGGTGGCGAGCTACACGGTGGATTCGCTCACCCGCACGCTGGTGGCGCGCTACGCCGCGTTCCTGGTCAATCCATCGATCGAGGTCACGGCGCTCCGGCGCGTCAACGTGCTCGGCTCGGTGAAGAATCCGGGGCTGTATCAGGTCGATCCGACGATGACCGTTGCCGATGCACTGGCACTGGCCGGCGGCGTGGCGAGCGACGGGAAGAGCGACCACATCGAGCTGGTGCGCGACGGTCGCCGGATGGAGGTCGCCCTCGCCGCCGAAACCCGGCTGGCCGACACGCCGATCCGCTCCGGCGACCAGCTCTACGTGCCCCAGCGCAGTTGGCTCAGCCGCAACGTCGGCGTGCTCGCGGCCGGCGTCTCGGCCATCGGGCTCGTCGCCGCCGCCGCCATCAACTGAGGTCCCCATGCTCGAGCATCCCCTGGCCGTCCGGTCCCGACCGGCGGCGGTCTCGGCCGTGGTGGAGCCCCCGGCCGCACGCCGCGCCGATGACGTCACCGTCGCCTCCGTGTGGAGCGTCATCCGCCGGAGCCGCGGGCTCGTGTTTCTCTGCGTCACGCTCATCGTCGGGCTGATCGGCGCGTACACCTTCTTCTGGGCGCGGCCCGTCTACGAGGCGACGGCGGCACTCCGGTTCGAGGAGGAGGAGGTTAACCTCCCCGAGCTGGTTCGCCGTCTCTCCACCGAGAGCCAGGTGAGCACGGAAGTCGAGGTGTTGCAGAGCCGGGCGCTGGCCGAGGACGTAATCGAGCGCTTCGGGCTCCGGCTCGTGGTCACCCGGCCGCGCAAACTCCCCCGCTCGATGTTTTTCGGCGGCATCATGGTGAGCGACTCCGCCGCCCCCGGTGAGTTCGCCCTCATCCGCCAGCCGGACAGCAGCTTCGTCCTCGAGGACCGGCAGGCCGAGCGGACCATGGGCGTGGTGCACGCGGGGGACCGGATTTCGGTGGGCGGCGCCACGTTCACGCTCCTGCCCGCGGCGCGCTCCGAGGCGGCGATCCGCTTTGCCGTCGTGGACCCGGACGCCGCCGTGAAAGCGTTCTCCGGCGCAATGAAGGTGTCCCGCCCGACGCGGGACGCCAACATCGTGACGCTCACCTTCCACGACGCCGACCCCGAGCTCGTCGCCGCGGTGCCCAACTTCATGGCCGGCCGGTTCATCGCCGAGCGGCAGGAGATCAAGAAGACCAAGGCGCGGAGCACGGTGCGGTTCCTCCACGAGCAGCTCGACACGCTCTCGCAGCAGCTCGCGGCGGCCGAATCACAATTGCGCGCGTTCCGCGAAAAAGAGAAGGTCGTGAGCCTTCCCGACGAGGCGAAGGGTCAGGTCGAGCGGCTCACCAACCTGCACGAGGAGCGGGCGGGCCTCGAGGCGGAGCGCGCCGCGCTGGCGCAACTGCTCCAGGAAGCGGCCAGTCAGCCGGCGGATCGTTCGCCCGGCGCGCCTTCGCCGATGCGGCGCCTTGCTGCGTTCCCCACGCTCATCAACAACAGCACGGTCGCGACGCTGCTCAAGTCGCTCACGGAGGTGGAGACCCAGCGCGCCGCGCTGCTCGAGCGGCGCACGCCGGCCGATCCGGACGTGCAGGCGCTCGACGCGCGCGTGCGCGAGGTGGACGAGCAGCTCGGTGCCATCACCACGACCTATCTCCAGGGCCTCACGGGACAGGTGAGCGCGCTCGACCAGTCGCTCGCGGACCTGGGGCGCGATCTCAAGAAGGTGCCGGCGAAAGAAGTGGAGTACGGTCGCCTCCAGCGTACGCCGACGATTCTGCAGGACATGTACAACCTGCTCGAGACCAAGCTCAAGGAAGCCGAGATCGCGCAGGGAGTTGACGACCCGAGCATCGGCGTGGTCGACCCCGCGGTGCGGCCGGAGCTGCCCATCCGGCCGCGGCCCGCGCGCTATCTCGCCGCCGCCGTGCTGCTCGGTCTCATGCTCGGCATCGGCCTGGCGCTGGGCCGCGATTTCAGCAACAAGGCGGTGCGGAGCCGCGCCGATGTCTATCAGGTGACCGGGATGCCGGTGCTCGGCTTCATTCCGCGCATCCGCCGCGCGCGGAGCCGCCGGTTCCAGCGCTCCCATCCGCCGCTCCAGTTCGCACCGTCCGAGGTGCACGCCGCGCGGCTTCGCGTCGGCCGCTCCCGGATGCCGAGCCCGCTCGGTGCGCGGCTCGTGGGGGCGGCGGACGGTGCGAGCGACGCCGCGGTGGAGGAGGCGTATGCCCGGCTCGAGGCCAACATCCTCTTTTCCCGTCCCGACGAGCCGCTCCGCACCATCATGTTCACCAGCCCGCTGCCGGGCGAAGGTAAGACGCTCACCGCCGCGAACCTTGCCATCACGCTCGGACGGCGCGGCGCGCGCGTGCTCCTCATCGACGCCGATCTTCGCGCCGGCGTGATCCACCGGCTCTTCGATGGCGCCAAGGGCATCGGCCTCGCCGAGACGCTCGCCGGCCGGGTGCGCCTGGCCGACGCGGTGCGCACGGTGTCGCTCGGGCCGCGCGGCAGCCTCGACGTGCTCGGGCGCGGGGGCCGGCCCTCGTTCCCGAGCTCGCTGCTCGCCTCGCGCGGGATGCGCGAGCTGCTGGAGGAGGCCAAGGCGCAGTACGAAGTGGTGGTGCTCGATTCGCCGCCGCTCAACGTGGTGACCGACGCCGCGCTGCTCGCGAGCCACGTCGACGGGCTCATCCTCGTCGCCCGCGCCTGGGTGACCGATCTCGACGCGCTGGGCTACGCAGTGGAGCAGCTCCGCTCGGCCCGCGCGCCCGCGCTCGGCGTGCTGCTCAACGACATCGATCCCCGGCGCGACGCCGTGTACGACGGCGCATACCGCTACCTCGAGCGCGCCGAGGCGTACTACTACGCGACCACGGCAGGCGTGAGCTGAGCGGCCGCGGACCTGGCTTCCGGCCACCATATGCGCACACTCGCGAACGGGTCAACCCGTCCCGCGCGCCCCGCCGCACCGGGCGCCCCGCCGCTCCTGCCGGGCCCGCGCCACACAACGATCCCGCTCGCCGTGTGGGTGGCGCTGGACACGGGGCTCGCGCTCGGCGTGCTGGTGGCCGCGCTGGTGATGCAGAACGTCGGCGTGCTCTCGGGGGGCATCCAGGCGTTCCTGGCGCTCCGGATCACCGTCAAGAACCTGCTGCTGCTGGTCGGCTTCGTGATCGGCTGGCCGCTCCTCTTCCGCGCGTGCGGACTGTACGCGGCGCCGGCGCGCAACCCGTGGAACGAGGAGGCGCTGCAGGTCGTGAAGGCGTGCGCCATCGGGAGCCTCTACGCGCTCGCGGTGGCGCTCACGAGCGAGAGCGGTGCGTTCGGGCTGCCGGCGGTCGGCTGGTTCTGCGTCGGCACGGCGGGGTTGACGCTGCTCACCCGCGGCGCGGTGCGCGCGCTGACACAGGCGGCGCTGCCGGCGGAGCGCAAGGTGCTCATCGTGGGCAGCGGGCCGCGCGCGCTTCGGCTCTACGAGTACCTGAAGGGCGGGGAGCACGGCTGCGAGGTGCTGGGTTTTGTCGACACCGAGGTGCATCCGGCGCTCACGGCGCACGGCTGGCTCCCGATGGGCGGGCTGCACGAGCTGGAGCGCATCCTGATGCGGCAGGTGGTGGACGAAGTGCTCATCGCGCTGCCGATGCACAGCCACTACGACGAGATCCAGCGCGCGATCGCCACGTGCGAGCGCGGCGGCGTGCAGGCGACGCTGCTGGTGGACGTGGTGCAGTCGACGGTGGCGCGGCCGCGGCTCCGGTCGACCGGCCCGCTGGCGCTGCTCACCATGCTCACCGTGCCGGACGACTACCGGCTGCTCGCCAAGCGCGGGTTCGATCTCGTGGGTGCCACGCTGCTGCTGGCGGCCTTCGCTCCGGTGATGGCGGCCGCGGCGCTCGCGGTCAAGCTCACGAGCCCGGGCCCCGTGCTCTTCGTGCAGGAGCGCTACGGGCTCAACAAGCGGCGCTTCCGCATGTTCAAGTTCCGCAGCATGGTGGCCGACGCCGAAGCGCGGATGCGCGAGCTGGAGCACCTGAACGAGAAGGCGGGGCCGATCTTCAAGATCGCGCGCGACCCGCGGCTCACGCCCGTCGGCGCGGTGCTGCGCCGCACTTCGATCGACGAGCTGCCGCAACTGCTCAACGTGCTTGCGGGCGACATGTCGCTCGTGGGCCCGCGGCCGATGAGCCTGCGCGACGTGGCGCTCTTCTCCGAGGCGTGGCTCATGCGCCGCTTCAGCGTGCGCCCCGGCATCACCGGCCTCTGGCAGGTGAGCGGGCGCAGCGACCTGGGCTTCGAGGACTGGGTGGCGCTCGACCTCAAGTACATCGACGAGTGGTCGCTCATGCTGGACGTCTCGATCCTGCTCCGCACCATTCCGGCGGTGCTGCTCGGGCGGGGCGCCACCTGAGGCGGAGCGCATGGTGATCGGGCGCCCGGTGGCGATCTACCGCGACGTGCTGCTCGCGCCGTCCGAGACGTTCGTGCGCGCGCAGGCGGAGGCGCTCACCTCCTTCGTGCCGTACTACGTGGGCGCGCGCGCGACGGCCGGCCTCGAGCTGCCGGCCGGGCGCACGCTGCTGGTGAATCAGGGCACGCCCGGAGGCCGCGCGCGCGAGCTCTGCTTCAAGGCGACGGGCATGGCCCCCGCCCTCGTGCAACGGCTCCGCCGTCTCCGGCCCGCGCTCATCCACGCGCACTTCGGGCCGGACGCGCTGCGCGCGCTCCCGCTTGCGCGGCGGCTTGGCGCGCCGCTCGTCGCGACCTTGCACGGCTACGACGTCACGATGCACGCCGCCGAGCTCGCCCGGACGGGGCTCGCGGGCGCGCGCTGGGTGCGGCACCGCGGGAGCGTCTGGCGGGAGGCCGCGCTCGTGCTCGCCGTCTCCGAGTTCGTACGCGGGAAGGCGATCGCGCAGGGCTGTCCGCCGGAGCGCGTCGTGGTCCACTACACCGGCGTCGATCTCGATTTCTTCCAGCCGATTCCCGGCGGCGTCCGGCGGCCCATCGTGCTTTTCGTCGGCCGGCTGGTCGAGAGCAAGGGCTGCCATCACCTGATCGAGGCGATGCGGCGTGTCCAGGAGATCGTGCCCGACGCCGAGCTGGTCGTGATCGGCGACGGACCGCTGCGGGGCGGACTCGAGGCGCTGGCGCGCTCCGAGCTGGAGCGCTGGCGCATGCTGGGCACCCAGCCGCTCGACGTGGTGCGCGCGTGGCTCGCGCGCGCGCGCGTGCTTAGCGTGCCGGGTGTCACGGCCGCATCGGGCAACACCGAAGGATTCGGCATGGTGTTCGCCGAGGCCCAGGCGATGGGCACGCCGGTCGCGGGCTATGCCCACGGCGGCATTCCCGAGGCCGTGGCCGACGGCCAGACCGGGCTTCTCGTGCCCGAGGGAGACCGCGACGCGTTGGCCGACCGGCTTGCCCTGCTGCTCTCGGACGACGTGCTCTGGCGCCACATGAGCGACGCGGGGCGGCGCCGAGTGCGGCAGCAATTCGACATCCGGCGGCAGACGGCGCGCTTGCAGCAGCTCTACCGCCATGTGCTGGGCGAGGGGCCGCGTCCGGCGGCGGAGCCGGCCAGCGCACGGCCGCGGCAGGCGGTGGCGGGATGAGCGCGACGCTGGTTCGGGCGCCGGCGGCCGGGCGGCGGCCGGCCGAGCCGCCGGCGCGGACGGACGCGCCGACGTACCGCGTACTTGGCGTCGAGATCACCGCGCTCACGCTGGCCGGGCTCGGAGTCACGCTCGACCGCGCGATCGCCGATGGGCGCCGGGTCTTCATCGCCAACCACAACCTGCACAGCGTCTATCTCTATCACCGCGTGCGCGGCATGCGCGAGCTCTACGCGCGAGCCCACGCCACGATCATCGATGGCATGCCGCTCGTGCTCGCCGGGCGCTGTCTTGGTTTGCCGCTCGGCCGCCGCCACCGGCTGGCCACGCTCGACTGGATCGGTCCCGTCATGGCGCGCGCGGCCGCCAACGGGTGGCGCGTGTTCGTCCTGGCGGGCCGCCCCGGTGTCGCGGAGCGCGGGGCCGCCGTGCTCCGCCGCCGTCACCCCGGGCTGCAAATCCTCACGGCGACCGGATACTTCGACGCGGCCCCCGGCAGCGCCGACAGTCGCGCGATGGTGCGCCGGATCAACGCCTGGGGTCCCGAGCTTCTGCTCGTCGGCATGGGCATGCCGCGGCAGGAGGAGTGGCTCGCCGACCACCTGGACCAGCTCGACGCGAACGCGGTGTTCAACGTCGGCGCCGTGATGGACTACATCGCGGGCGAGATCCCCACGCCGCCGCGATGGACCGGCCGGCTCGGCGTCGAGTGGCTTTACCGGCTGGTCACGACGCCGGCGCGCACCGCGCGCCGGTACCTGATCGAGCCGTGGTCGCTGGTGCCGCTCTTCGCCCGGGACATGGCGCGCCGCCGGGTGGTATCACCGCCCCAACCCGCGGCCCTGGTGGCTCCCGCGGCGCCAGCCTCGGCCGACATTCTCGGCGTCTCGGTGGACCTGCTCACGATGGCCGCGCTCACCGAGCGGATCGCGACGCTCGTCGCCCGGCGCGGGAGGCACGTCGTCGGAAACCACAATCTGCACAGCGTCTGTCTCTATCACCGCCACCCGCGCATGCGCTCGATGTACGAGCGGGCAACCCTCACCTTCATCGAAGGCATGTCGCTCGTCGCGGCGGGCCGGTTGCTCGGGCTGCCCACGCGCCGGGTACATCGCATCGCGGTGCTCGACTGGATCCACCCGTTGATGGCGCGCGCGGCCGCGGAGGGGTGGCGCGTGTTCGTCGTGGGCGGCGCGCCGGGAATTGCGCGAAGGGCGGCGGAGCGGCTCGCGCGCGAGCACCCGGGGCTCGTCATCGACACCGCCTCTGGCTACTTCGACACCTCGCCCGGCGGCTCCGACAACGCCTGGATGCTCGAGCGGATCAACCGCTTCCGCCCCGACCTCCTGCTCGTCGGCATGGGAATGCCGCGGCAGGAGATCTGGATCGCCGACAACCATGACCGGCTCGACGCGAGCGTGGTGCTGAACGTCGGCGGCCTCATGGACTGCATTGCCGGCGAGATCCCCACCGCGCCGCGCTGGCTCGGCCGCTACGGCCTCGAATGGCTCTTCCGGCTGGTCGCGACGCCTAACCGCACGGCCGTCCGCTACCTCGTCGAGCCGTGGACGCTGCTACCGCGGCTCTGGCACGAGATGAACGCCCACCGGCGGACGCGGCATGACGCGGCGATACACGACTCACTCTCCCGCACCGGAGGACCCACCGGATGAGTCCGAGACCTGAGCCGGGCCTCGTCTCCGTCGTGATTCCCTGCTACAACGCCGAAGCGTACCTCGCCGCTGCGATCCGCTCCGCGTTGAACCAGACGCACCCGGCGATCGAGGTGATCGTGGTGGACGACGGCTCGAGCGACGGATCCCGGCTGGTGGCGGCGTCGTTCGGCGACCGGATCACGCTGCTTGCCGAGCCGCACCGCGGCGGCAACGCGGCAAGGAACGCGGGCGTGGCGCGAGCGCGGGGGGAATACATCCTCATGCTCGATGCCGACGACGTGCTCGGCCCCACTTGCGCGGCCTCGCGGGCGGAGGTGCTCGCGGCCGAGCCGGAGGTCGGGCTCGTCGCCGGCCACTATCGCGAGATCGACGCCGCCGGGGCGCTCCTCCCGCGGATTCCTGAAGTTCGACGACTGGGCCCGCTCGCGCCGTTCCGCCAGGCTGTGCGGCGCAACTGGGGACCTCCGGTGGGCTGGGTGTTCCGGCGCGAAGCGTACGAGCGGTGCGGCGGCTTCGATCCGCTGCTCCGCTCCTGCCAGGACTGGGACTTCGTGATCCGCGTGGCGCTACGCTACCGGATCGCGTACGTGCCGAGGGCGGAGGCGTTCTACCGAAAGCTGCCGGGGTCGGTATCGAGCGATCCGGGGCGGATGCTCACCGAAATGGCCCGCCTTCAGCGGAAGAACCGCGCGTACGCGGAGAGCGGATGGCGCTACCGGATCGATTGCGCCCTTGGACGATTCGAGCTGGGCCGGCGAGTTCTGCATGCCTCGCTGACCGGCGCGCCGCTCGCGACGGCGGTCCCCCGCACGTTGTTGCTCGTGGCGCGCCGCCCTTCGCTTGTCTGGATCGGTGCGCTCTCGGCAATCACGTTCGTAGCTGGCAAGCGGCCGAGCGCAAAAAGTCACGCGCCGGCTCCGGCATCGGTGCCCGCGTGAGCAGCACCGAGATCGCCATCGGCATCGCCACGTGGCGGCGGCCCGAGGGGCTGGCGCGGTTGCTTGCCGGGTTGGGTAATCTCGTGTTCGTGAAGGTGCCACGGCCGAAACTCACGGTCATTGTCGCCGACAACGACCCCGCGGGCAGCGCGTCCAGTGTGTGTCGCGCGGGAATCCCGGGTGGCAATGCGCGGCTCGGGTACGTGGTCGAGCCCCGGCCGGGCCTCGCCCCGGTGCGCAACCGCCTGCTCGCGCACGTGCCCGCCGGCGCCGCCGCACTCGCGCTGGTGGACGACGACGAGGTGCCGGCGCCGTCGTGGCTCGACGAGCTGCTCGACCTGTGGCGTCGAACGGGGGCCGGGATCGTGGCCGGCCGCGTCGAGCCGCACTTTCCCGAGCCGGTGCCGGCCTGGGTGGGGCGCGGACGTTTCTTCCACTCGCGGCCTGCGCCGAGCGGTGCGCCCACGCGGCGCGGCGGCACCTGCAACTGCCTTATCGACGCGCGGATCTTCCGCGAGCTCGGGCTCCGCTTCGACGAGGCGTACGCCGAGTCGGGCGGTGAGGATACGCACTTCTTCTGGCGCGCGCGTGCCGCGGGCGAGCGGGTCGTGTGGTGCGATGAGGCGGTGGTGACCGAGTGGGTGCCGCGCGAGCGCGCGACGGTGGGCTGGCTCGCCCGCCGCGAATATCGCGAGGGCGGGACCGTGGCGCTGGTGGAGCGCGAGCTGGCGCCGCCGGCGCCGGTGTTGTCGCGCGCCGGCCGCGTGCTCCGGGGCGGGGGGCGCATCGCGCAGGGTGTCGCGCGCCTCGCCGTCTCGCCACCGCTCGGGGCCACGCTCACGGCGAGCGCCGTGGAGGGCGTGAAGCTCGCCGCGCGCGGCGCGGGGATGATCGCGGGCAGTTTCGGGATCAGGTATCGCGAGTACGCGCGGCGGGGGGCGCGTTGAGCGCGGCCCGAAGATCCGGCTTGCCGGAGCGCCTCCGCGAGCGCATACGCGCCGCGCTCCCCGCCGGCGCGCTCGCGCGCAACACGGCGTGGATGGTCGCCGGCAACGGGTCGCGCCTCCTGCTGCAGGCCGCCACGTTCGTCGCCATCACCCGCGCCCTCGGCACCGCGGGCTACGGCGCCTTTGCCGGTGTGCTCGCGATGGTGAGCCTTGCCGTGCCGTTCGTTGGCGTGGGCGCCGGCAGCATCATGATCCGCAACACGGCGCGCGCGGAGGACGCGTTCGCCCGCTCCTATCGCACGGCGCTTCTGGTGACGGCCGTCTCCGGCGCCGTCCTCTTCCTTGCCGCGCTCGCGCTGGCACCGCTCATCCTGCCGACGACCATCGCCCGCGGGCTCATCGCCGCCGTCGCGGCGAGCGATCTCCTCGTCGCCGGTTTCTACGACGTGAGCTGGAAGGTGTACCAGGCGCACCGCCGGATGCGCCGGGTCGCGCAGCTCCACTTCACGCTGAGCGCACTCAAGCTCGGTGCCGCGCTGGCGCTCGTGTGGCTGGTGCCATCACCCACGCCCCTCTCGTGGGGCGTGCTGTACGCGGCTGCCAACCTGCTCGGCACCACCGTCGCGATGCTCTGGTCGTGGCGGGAGGTGTGCGCCGCCGCACGTGAGGGGCCGGCGCCGGCCTTCGATCCGCGCGAAGGCTCCTACTTCTCGAGCAGCCTCGCCGCCCAGAACATCTACAACGACCTCGACAAAGCGATGCTCGCGCGGATCTCCACGCTCGACGCGACCGGCATTTACGCGGCCGCGTACCGCCTGATCGAGATCGCGTACGTGCCGGTGCGCTCGCTGTTCTACGCGGCGTACGCCGACTTCTTTCAGCATGGCGCCGGTGGTGCGCGCGCCACCCTCCGCTTCGGCCGCCGGCTCATGCCGGTGGGCGTGGGCTATGCCGTGGCGGCCGGCCTGCTCATCCTGCTTGTGGCGCCGATCCTCCCGATGCTCTCCGGCGCCGGGTACCGCGAGGCGGCGGACGCGGCGCGGTGGCTCGCGCTGATTCCGGCCCTCCGGGCCACCCACCAGTTCGCGTCCGACATCCTGACGGGCGCCAACTATCAGGGCCGGCGCACCCTGACGCAGATCGCGGTGGCGGCGGCCAACATCGGGTTCAATCTGTGGCTCATCCCGGGTTACGGCTGGCGCGGCGCCGCGTGGGCGAGCCTCCTTTCGGACGGGCTCCTCGCGCTCCTCATGTGGTGCATTGTCTGGGGCGCGGTCCGGGGTGAAGATGCCCGCGAGGTCACATCGGCGGCGGTGGCGGGAACGGCGCCCGCGGAATCAGCGGAGCCATCGATGCCCGCGGAGGCCGTGGCATGAACGGGCCGCTCTTCTCCATTGTGTGCGCCGTCCACGACCAGGCGAAGTACATCGATGCGATGGTCGTGTCGGTGGAGCACCAGCGTTTTGACGCATATGAGCTGATCGTGGTGGACGACGGCTCGACCGACGGCACGCCCGAGCGCCTGCGCCACGCGGCCGAGCGTTGGGCGGCCGCGCGGCGCAATCGCTTCGAGATCCTCCGGATCCCGAACTGCGGGCAAAGCGCCGCGCTGGAGCATGGGTTTGCCCGGGCGTGCGGGCGCTACGTTGCGCTGCTCGACGGCGACGACGTCTTCCACCCCTGGAAGCTGGGCCGCCTGCGCGCCGCCATCCTCACCGACCCCACGGCGGGGATGCTGGTTCACCCCCTCGACGTCCTCGACGAGCAGGGCACCCGCACCGGCGAAATGCGTCCCCGCGGGGCGCGCATGCTCCATGGCGATCTGCGCGCGCAGGTGCGGCGCGACGCGCGGATCGCGGTGCCCGGCACCTCGGCCATCACGATCCGCGCCGACGTGCTCCGCGCCATCCTGCCGATGCCCACGCGCGAATTCCGCACGATGGCCGACGCGTACCTGCCGCTCGCCGCAAGCCTCGTGGCGCCGGTGCATGTGATCGACCAGCCGCTCGCGGGCTACCGGATGCACGATGCAGGTGCGCATCTCGCCTCGCTCCGCGCGCCCGACGGGCTCGAGCGCTGGCTCGCCATCCAGCGCCGGATCGCCGGGCACCTGGGGCTCGAGGACGCAATGGCGCGGAACGTTACCTTCGCGCGGAACGCCTTCGCGCTCGCCAAGCTCACCGAAAGCTGGCCCGCCGGGCTCGCGCGCTATCCGCACCTCGCGCGCCTCACATTGGCCGACGTCGCCATGCCTCCCATGCGGCGCCTCCCGCTCCTCGCGGCATGGACCGCGATGGCCTGCGCGCCCCGCCCGCTCTTCGCCCGCCTCTGGGCCCGCTACCTGACGGAGGCCGCCGGATGGTCTTCCACGACGCGATAGGCTACCTCGGCGATGTGCCGGGCGTGGCGCTCGACGCGGCGCCGGCCGCCGCGCAGTTGGCCGCGGAGGGCGCTGCCGGGCGCCGTCGCTGGTGGCGCTCGCATTGGTTCCATTCGGTGCTCTACTTCGCGCTCTTCTACGTGCTCGCACCGTACGACATCCTGAAGAGTCTCTCGCTCGAAAACGGCCACACGCTCGACGTGCGCGAGGCGGTCGATCGCTACGCCGAGGCCAACCCCGTCCGCAATCTCGTGATCCTGGCGCTCGGCATTTGGGCGATGGTGAGCCTCATGCAGCCGAGCGCCAACCGCCTCCGCATCCGCGGGTTCATGGGCCTCGCCATCGTCGGCTTCCTCTGCTGGGCGATGGCGAGCCCGCTCTGGGGCGAGGACCCGCTCACGACCGGGCGCCGCGTGGTGGGCCTCGTCTTTCTCTGCCTCGCCGCGCTCGCCATGGCGCGCCAGTGCGAGGGCGACGGATTGCTCCAGTTCGTGATCTTCTCGCTGGGGCTGTTCGCGGTGAGCGGAATCGCAGCCGAGCTCGCGATCGGCTCGTTCCATCCGCTGGACCCGAGCTATCGCTTTGCGGGGCTGGTGCACCCGAACGCGATGGGCGGCGACTGCGCGCTCCTCTCGCTGGCATCGCTGGTGTACGCCCGGCGGCGTGCCGAAAAGCCGCTGGCCTACGTGCTCATCGCCGCAATTGCGGTCGTGCTCCTCGTCCTCACCAAGTCGCGCACGGCGCTCCTGGCCTGGCTCGCCGGCGTCGCATGCGGCGCCGTGCTGCTGTCGGATCGGCGGACGCGCGGCTTCCTCGTGCTCGGCATCCTGGCGACGGTGACGACGGTGTTGGCTTTCGATCACGAGCTGTATTGGGTGCTGAGCGGCGCGCTCGCGCTTGGCCGCACCGATTCGGGCGCGTCGGACATCGGAAGCTTTACCGGCCGGTCCGACATCTGGGCGCAGCTCTGGGGCTACGTGATGCAGCGTCCGCTCACCGGGTACGGTTACAACAGCTTCTGGTCGCCCAACCGATTGCTGGATGTGGCGCTCGCGCAGGGCTTCGCGTCGCCCAGCGCGCACTCGGGGCTGCTCGAGGTGACGCTGAGCCTGGGGCTCGTGGGCGGCGGCATCTTCGCGGTGGTGCTGCTCAGCGGCGTCGTGCGGGCGCTCGGCGAGTACGCCCGGCGCGGGCTAGCGGAGTCCGCCTTCGTCGCGGCCGCCCTGGTGACGCTCTGCGTCAACATCACGACGGAAAGCATCGTGCTGCATCCCACGATCGGCAGTTTCATCTGGATGATCATGCTGGCGCGGCTCGGCTTCGTGGAGGAGCCCGGCGGCGCGCGGGCGGAGGCCCGGTGAAGCGCCGGGAGTTCCTTCCGGCGCTGGGCGGCCTGCTCGCGGCGGGCTATCGCGCGGGGCCGTTTTTGTCGGAACATGCGCGCGCGAGGCTCGCGCCAGCGGCCTCAGCCAACGCGGCGCCGGCAGACGCCGCGCTCGCCTCAGCGACGCTCGCCGAGCGTGCGCGGGCGAGGGGCCTCGTCTACGGCGCCGCGAGCACGTGGGCCTACCTCAGCAAGGACGCGCCGTTCGCGGCAAGGTTCGCGGCGGAGTGCGGCATGCTCGTGCCGGAGACCGAGCTCGAGTGGAACCGGTGTCATCCCGAGCCGGATCACTACGATTTCCGCTGGGCCGACTGGCTCGCGGACTTTGCCACTGCCCGGCACCTGCTGCTGCGCGGGCACGCGCTGCTCTACGACGAGACGCAGCCCGCCTGGGTCGCGGAGGGACCGAGCGAGAGCACGGTCGCGGATACCGTGCGGCGCCACATCGGCACCGTGGCGGGGCGGTATGCGGGCCGGATGCACTCGTGGGACGTGGTGAACGAGATCATCGATCCCAACGCGAAGCGTCCCGACGGACTCAAGCCGGTGCCGCTGCTCCAATGCCTGGGCCCCGACTACATCGCGCTCGCCTTTCACGCTGCGGCAGCCGCCGACCCTGCGGCGCTGCTCTGCTGGAACGACAACAACTTGGAGTACGACGTGGCGTGGCAGGCTGCGCGCCGCGACGTGGTGCTGACACTGCTCCAGCACTACATCGGGCGCGGCGCACCGATCCAGGCGCTCGGCATCCAGTCCCACCTCCGCTTCCACGACACGCGCTTCGATGCGAAGGCCTTCCGTGACTTTCTCGCAGGCGTCGCGGGCCTCGGCCTCAAGATCATCGTCTCCGAGCTGGACGTCTTCGACGCCGACCTGCCGGATGATGCGGTGGTGCGCGACCGCGCCGTTGCCGCCGCCATCGACGAGTACCTGCCGGTGGTGCTGGACGAGCGCGCCGTGGTCGGCGTCGTCACCTGGGGCCTGAGCGACCGCTACACCTGGCTCAACACCACTCGGCCGCGCGCGCGGGGAGGCGGTGCCCGCTCATTGCCGCTCGACGCCGCGCTCGCGCCCACCGCCGCCTACGCGGCGATCGGGCGCGCGTTCGACGGCGCGCCGCGCCGAACCTGATACGAGAGGAGACGCGATGCTCAACGGCCTGAAGCAGATGGTGAGGACCGCGCGCTTTCCCGGCTCGCGCGACTACTGGGAGACGCGCTACGCCAGGGGCGGCAACTCCGGCGCCGGCTCGTTCGGCAAGTTCGCCGAGTTCAAGGCGGAAGTGATCAACGCCTTCGTGCGCCGGCACGGCGTACGCTCGGTGATCGAGCTCGGCTGCGGCGACGGCGCCCAGCTCGCGCTGGCCGAGTATCCCTCGTACGTGGGCGTCGATGTGTCTCCCACGGCGGTGGAGCGGTGCGGGCAGCGGTTCGCCGGAGACCCGACGAAGCGATTCGTCGTTGCGGAACCGCCGTCCGCGCCAAGCCTCGACGGCGCCTCCCTCTCCGCCGACCTCGCGCTCTCGCTCGATGTGATCTACCACCTGGTGGAGGATGCCGTGTTCGAGCGGTACATGGCGCAGCTCTTCGCGTGCGCCACGCGGTTCGTGATCATCTACTCGAGCGACGGCGATGGCGGGCCGGCCACGTCGCCGCACGTGCGGCATCGGCCCGTGACGCGCTGGGTACGCGAGAGAATCCGCGACTGGGTGCTGCTGGAGCACGTGCCGAACCGCTACCCCTTCGCGGGAGATCACGAGGCCGGCTCGTTCGCGGACTTCTTCATCTACCACCGCCTGGGCGATCCCGAGGCGTGAGCATGCCGTGGAGCCGCGGTGGCCGTGCCGCGCGCGAGCCCGCGTCCCGCATGCTCCTGGGTCTGCTCGGCGCAGCCGTGCTCACCTGCGGCGCCGCGGCGTACAATCGCTTCCCGCTCACCTATTACGACACGGCGAGCTATCTCCGCAAGGCGCACGTCTTCACCCACGCCGAAGGGCCCCGCGGACTCGATGTCGAACAGTACGTCCGCACGCCGCTCCCGGCGACGAGTCCCTTCCGGAATCCGTTCTTCTACCGCCCGGTCACGTACACGCTCTTCCTGCTTCCATTTTCCTTTCCCGCTACGCTCTACGCGGTTCCGCTCGCGCAGGGCCTCATCGTCGCCTTCTCGGTGTTGCTCGCGCTCCGCGCCGCCGGCCTCGCATCCTCCGCGACCGAGCTGGTGCTCCTCTTCCTCGGCCTTTCGCTCTTTACGAGTCTGCCATGGTACTCGGGCCAGCTCATGCCCGACCTCTTCAGCGCCGTGATGGTGCTGCTGCTCTACGCGCTGCTTAGTGGTTGGGATCGTCTCGCCAGATGGGAGCGGATTGCCGCGTGGCTACTGCTCGCCGGCGCCATCGCCGCGCACCTGAGCAACGTGCCGCTCTACGCGGCGCTCGCCGTAACGGCGGCTCTGGGCGTGCGGTTGCTGCGCGGCCGTTGGCCTTGCGCGCGGCGCCTGGCACTATCTGTCGCCGGCCCGTTCGCGCTGGCCGTGTCAGCGCTCGCCGGCTCGAACTATCTCTTCTGCGGGAAGCTCGTGCTCTCGGAGAGCAGCGATCTCTTCTATCTCGCCCGCCTCGTGGGCGACGGCACCGCCCAACGTTATCTCGCGGAGGCGTGCCCCGCCGCCGGCTACCTCCTCTGCGACGATCGCGCGAATCTCCCCGCCGATTCCGATTACTTCCTCTGGTCGCCCACCGGCCCCTGGAGCGCGCACCAGAACGACCCACGCTTTCTCGCCGAGGCGCCGGAGATCATTCGCGGCACTTTGCGGGCGCACGGCGCGCAGGAGCTGGCCGCCGCCGCTCGAAACACCGTGCATCAGTTGGGCATGTTCGGCGCCGATCTCGACCTGCTCCGATCGGATTCGCTGGTGCGCCCCGTGATCGTGCGGTTCGGGGAGACGACGGCTGCCGCGTACGCGCGGTCGCGGCAAGTGACAGGAGGCCTGCCGCTCCGTGCCGTGGGCGCAGTGCAGGTGACGGTGGTGTGGCTGAGTCTCGCGGCGCTCCTGCTGGCGCTCCCCGCCCTCCGGCGCCGCCGCGACGATCGAGTCTTGCTGTTCGCCGGCGTGATCGCCGCCGCCGTCGTGCTCAACGCGCTCGTGTTCGGCGCGCTCTCGGCGTTGCACGACCGATACGAGGCGCGGGTCATCTGGCTGGTGCCGCTCGCCGCGTGGGTCGCCGTGCGCGCATTGCCCGGCCGCCGCGAACTCGACCCCGGTCCGGTGTGCGCGTCGGCTCAGCCCGCGTTGCGCTCGCTCGCCACCGCGCCCACCGCGCCCACGTCGCACGCCGCGCCGACGCCCGCATAGGCCGGCGCCGGCTGCATCACGGGCGCCCCCAGCTCGCCTTCCCACCGCCCCGCCACCGCGCTCGCGAGACAGTTGCCGACCACGTTGACCGTGGTGCGCGCCATGTCCATCAGCGCATCGACGCCAAGGATCATCGCCACCGCCTCGATCGGCAGCCCGAAGCTCGGCAGCACGCCCGAGAGCACCACGAGCGAGGAGCGCGGCACACCGGCCACGCCCTTTGCTCGTAACGAGCAGCGTGAGCAGCACCGCGAGCTGCTGCCCAACCGTGAGCGCCACGCCCGCCGCCTGCGCCGCGAAGAGCGCGGCCACGCCGAGGTAGAGCGTCGAAGAGGAAGATCCGGCCGGTCAGGGAAATGCGGCGGAGCAGGCTCAGCGGACCGCCAGCGCTTCGAGCTTGGTTTCGATGGCCCCGAGCAGCGACGCGTACGACGCGGCGAACTTCCGCACGCCTTCGTCTTCGAGCTCCGCCGCCACCTGGCCGATGTCGATCCCGAGGCTGGCAAGCGCCTCGAGCCGCGCGTCCGCCTCGGCAATGCCGGCCTGGATCCGCACCTCCGGTTTGCCATGGTCCTTGTACGCGGCAAACGTCTCGGGCGGCATGGTGTCGACGGTGCGTGGTGCCACCAGCGGCTCGATGTAGTGCAGGTCGCCGTAGCGCGGGTCCTTGGTGCTGGTCGAAGCCCAGAGCGGCCGCTGCACGTGCGCGCCGTGCGCCGCGAGCAGCTCCCACCGTTTGTCGGCCAGCGCCCCCTCGAAGGTGCGGTACGCCACGCACGCGTTGGCGATGGCGATAGTGCCGCGGAGGCCGGCGGGGTCGCCCGCCTTGTCCAGCATCGGGTCGACCTTGGTGTCCACCCGGCTTACGAAGAAGCTCGCCACCGATGCGATGCGATCGAGGCTCAAGCCGAGCTTGCGCCTCACCTCGAGTCCCGCCTCGAACGCGCCGATTACCTCGCGGTAGCGCTCCACCGAGAAGAGCAGCGTGATATTGATGTTGACGCCGTCGGCGATGCAGCGCGTGATGGCCGGCAGCCCCTCCCGCGTACCGGGGATCTTGATCATCACGTTGGGATGGTCCACCGACTGCCAGAGCCGGTGCGCCTCGGCCACGGTGCCTTCGGTGTCCCTGGCCATCCCGGGCGAGACCTCGATCGAAACGAGGCCGTCCTGGCCGTCCGCACGCTGGTAGGCCGGCCGGAACAGCTCGCACGCCGCGCGCACGTCCGCCACCGCGAGCGCCTCGAAGATCTCGGCCGGCGATTTACCCTCGGCGGCGCCGCGGCGGATGTCGTCATCGTAGTGATCGCTGCCGAGAATCGCCTTCTCGAAGATCGTCGGGTTGGTCGTCATGCCGAGGAGACCGTCCTCGGCGATGAGGCGGGCCAGCTCGCCCGACGTCACGAGATCGCGGGTGATGAAGTCGTACCAGGGGCTCTGGCCGAGCGCGCCTAGCCGCACCAGGGGGTTGCCGCTCATCGCTCGTCACTCCGTCCGAGAAGCTGTCGCACCGTCGCCGCCGCGTACTCCGGCGTCAGCTTGAATTCCTGGAACAGGCGCTCGGCCGGCGCCGAGGCGCCGAAGCCGGGCATCGCGAGCATCACGCCCGCGTCAGTGAGGTACTTGCGCCAGCCGAACGGCGACGCAGCCTCGATGCCGACCCGTGCGCGCACCCCGGCCGGCAGCACCGACTCGCGGTATTCCGCGGGCTGCCCGTCGAACAGTTCCCACGAGGGGAGCGACACGACTCGTGCGCGAATGCCGCCGGCCAACAGCCGGTCCGACGCCGCGAGTGCGATGTGCACCTCGGAGCCGGTTGCGATGAGAATTGCGTCGGGCACGGCACCCGCCTTGCCGCCGGGCGGATCCCAGAGCACGTACCCGCCGCGGCCCACGCCCCCGGCCGGCGCGTACTTCGTGCGGTCGAGCACCGGCACGTTCTGCCGCGTGAGCACCAGCAGCACCGGCCCGTTCCGGTGCTCGACGGCCACGCGCCACGCCTCGACCGTCTCGGTCGCGTCGGCGGGGCGGACGACCGTCATGCCCGGAATGGCGCGCAGCATCGCGAGCTGCTCGACGGGCTGGTGGGTCGGTCCGTCCTCGCCGAGGCCGATCGAGTCGTGGGTGCCGATGTAGATCACCGGCAGCCGCATGAGCGACGCGAGCCGGATGGCCGGCTTCATGTAATCGGTGAAGATGAGGAACGTGCTGCCGAACGGCCTGACACCGCCGTGCGCCGCCATCCCGTTCATCACGGCACCCATGCCGTGCTCGCGCACGCCCCAGTGCACGACGCGGCCGGGGCCCGACGGACCGAACGTTCCACCTTCCTTCAGTGTGACACCGGTGCTGCCGCCCAGATCGGCGGAGCCGCCCACCAACTCGGGCAGGGCGCGCGAGACGACCGGCAGCACCAGCGCCGACGCCTTGCGTGTGGCCATCGGGCGCTCGTTCGCACCGAACGTCGGCAGCTCTCGATCCCAGCCCGGCGGCAGCTCGCCAGCGAGGCGGCGCTTGAATTCCGCGGCGTCGTCCGGAAACTCGGCGGTGTACTCGGCCAGCCGCTCACGCCATGCGGCCTCGGCCCGCTCACCCCGTGCTCGCGCGCCGCGGAATCCCTCGTACGCCTCTGGCGGCACGGAGAACGGCGGCTCGACCGGCCAGCCCATGATCTCCTTGGTGCGGCGGATCTCCTCCGCCCCGAGGGGTGCGCCGTGCGCCTCGGCGGTGTTCCGCTTGGTCGGTGCGGGATCGGCGATGATGCTGCGCAGGATGATGAGGGTGGGGCGCTGGCTCTCGGCGCGCGCCGCCTCGAACGCGCGGGAAATGGCGGCGAGATCGTTTGCATCGTCCACCCGCAGGACGCGCCAGTCATACGCCTCGAACCGGCGCCCCACGTCCTCGGAGAAGGCGAGCGCCGTGTCGCCGTCGATCGTGATGTGGTTGTCGTCGTAAATGATGGTGAGCTTGGCGAGCTTGAGATGGCCGGCGAGGGACGCGGACTCACTCGCCACGCCCTCCATCATGTCGCCGTCGCTCGCGATGGCCCACACCCGGTGGTTCACGACCTCGTGCCCCGGCCGATTGAACCGCTGGGCCAGAAGCCGCTCGGCCATTGCCATGCCGACCGCGTTGCCGACGCCCTGGCCCAGCGGTCCCGTGGTGGTCTCGACGCCCGGCGTGTGCCCACGCTCGGGATGGCCCGGCGTGCGCGAGCTCCACTGGCGGAAGCCGCGGATGTCGTCCAACGTGAGCTCGTACCCCGCGAGATGCAGCAGCGAGTACTGCAGCATCGACGCGTGTCCCGCCGAGAGCAGGAAACGGTCGCGATCGGGCCAAGCGGGGTCCTGCGGATTGTAGGTGAGGAACCGGGTCCAGAGCGTGTACGCCAGCGGCGCGAGCGCCATCGGCGTCCCCGGATGTCCGGACTGCGCCTGTTCGACCGCGTCCATCGCAAGCGCGCGGATGGCGTCGATGCCAACCCAGGGATTGACGGCGGAATCGGGAGCGGCGCCGGGCGCCGCGTCCCGGGCCACGCCGGGAGGAGAAACGTCGGTCTTCAGATCCGGCTCCTTTCCGCCGCCGGGGAAAACGCGGCAGCGGACACTCACGCCCCGCTGCTCGTCCGCAAGTTAACCCCGCGGTCCGGGCAGCGGAGAACGCCGTGGACGCACGTCACGCGGCGGATTTGCTGCCGGCGAGCCTCCCGAGATACTGGCGTATCCGGCGGGCGTTGGTGCCGACGTCGCTCTTGCCTACGCGCGACACCGACCGCACGTCCACCCGACTTCCGCCCGAGTCGGGGCGCACGCGCACCACGACGTCATCCTTGAAGCCGAACCAGCCGGTGGTGGCGGTGGCCTCGATGCGGCCGGCAGCCGAGTCCGTGGCCACGACGTCCCAGCCCGCCGCCCGCGCGGCGGCGAGCGCGCGATCGAAGGCTGCGCCGGGCGGCGCGCTCAACTCGAGCGGGCGAATGTCGGGATAGGCCTGGTGCTGTTGCGCGGCGATTTCCTCGCCCCCGTACGCGGCGGGGTTCGGCGCACTGGCGCGAAGCGGCAGCACTGCCACGAACTCGGGCGGCTGCGCCGTGTCGGTCGTGATGTCGTGAATGGGAGGGACGCTGCGGGCCACGCGCAGCCAGCGCCATGGCACGAACGCGGCGATGCCGCCCAGGATGACCGCGGCGACAAGCGGCCCGGTGAGCCGAGGCCCGCCGCGCGCCGGCAGGAGCAGCAGCGCCACGGCAAGAAGGCCGGCGGCGATCCCGACGTACGCGCCCCAGCGCATGAGCGAAAAGCCGGTGCCGAACCGCCAGAGGCCGAGCCGCGCCCCCGGACCGGAGATGAGCAGCAGCAGCGCGGCGAGCGCCGCGAGCAGTACCACGAGCCAGCGGAGTCTCATGGGTAATCGGACCTCGGTCGGAGTGTCAGAATTCCCGCCGCTTCATTTCCTTGAAGAGCCGGGTGGTCTCCGCGTCCTGCTCGGCGGGGCGTTGCCGCAGCGTGGAATCGAATTGCGCGGCATGGTCCTGCTTGGGGGGAACGATCTTCTTGGCGTTCTTCCGGGCCAGCGCGGCGATGCGCTGGTCTTCACGCTTCGACATCAAGCCTCCGTGGTGGAGTCGGGATCGGCGGGCGGCGCCGCGCGATCGATGGCGCGGCGGAGCGCCTGCTCCTGCTCGTCGCTGAGCGGCGCCGCGCCCGGCCGTCCGGCCTGCAGCAGGGCGCCGAGCACCAGCCCCTGATCGCGCCGGGCGCAGGTGGTGCAGAGGTCCTCGGTGTAGAATCCGTCCCCCTGCTGCTGGGCCAGGAATACTTCGGCTTCGCGTTGGCCGCACCGCTGGCACAACATGTTTCGCATCCTCACGCGCGGCGGAGCGTTCCCGCCGTGTACTCTTGCCGATACGCCCTGAGCGCCGCGCGGAGGTCGTCGGTGGTCGGCGGCCCTCGCATTACGCGCGGCAGGTGGCCCGGGCCAACGATGACGTAGCCGATCGAGCGGTCCGCCACCGGCAGCTCGAAATGGAGCCGCGTCTGCGGATCATAGAGCAGATCCCGGCCACCCACGCGAGAGAAAAACTGGAACCCTTCCCGCTGCGCGACGCCGCGGGCGGCCGGCAGCCCCGATGCGAATGCGCGGCTCGCGTCGGAGTGGGCCGGACCGAACGCGACCACCACGAGCCGCTGCACCACCACCGGCTCGACGAGCAGCCGCAGCGAGTCGCTCAGCCCGCGCAACACCCCGCGGAGCGAATCCGCCTCGGCCCGCGTCGCGGCCACCGCCGAATCGAGCGCCGGCGTCGTGAAGAGGAGCGCTTGCTTGTCGCCGTCGACGATCGTGACACTCCGCGGACGTGCCACAGCGAACGCCGCGCCCGCCGCAACGATCCCGAGCGCGGTCAATCCGAGCGCGTGTCCAAGCGTCACCGGCATGCGCCCCTGCGGCATGTGCCCCCGTGCGGCATGTACCCTCGCGATGTGCTGCAAATTAACCTGCCGATCGCTTGCACGCCCCTTCCTGATACATAGATTGCCGTCCGTGACCGAGCCGCGCCTTCCGCCCGCTCCCGCCGCCGTCGCCGCTCGAGACCGGCTCATCGTCGCCCTCGACCTCGACACCCCGTCCGAAAACGAGGCGCTCGTTCGGCACCTCGGCGCCGCGGCCTCGTTCTACAAGGTGGGCTGGATTTCGCTCGCCGCGGGCGGCTTCGCGCTGGTTCCGGCACTCATCGAGCAGGGCAAGCAGGTCTTTCTCGACCTCAAGATCTTCGACGTGCCCAACACCGTGCGGCAGTCGATCGCCGCGGTGGCGCGGCTCGGCGTGCGGTTCGTCACCGTCCACGGCAACCGCGCCATCGTCGAGGCCGCCGTGTCCGGACGCGGCGGCAGCGCGCTCGAGATCCTCGCAGTCACCGTCCTCACGAGCCTTACGGGCGACGACGCGCGCGAGATGTACGGCCTGCCGGACGGCACCACGCTCGACGATCACGTCGTTTCCGTCACCCGTTCGCTCGTGGCGCTCGGCGCCGACGGCGTCATCGCCTCCGCCGAAGAGGTCGCCCGGCTCCGCGCCGCGGTGCCTGCGCGCACCACCATCGTCACACCCGGCATCCGGCTCGCCGGCGAGGCCACCCACGACCAGCGCCGCGTGGGCGCGCCAGACGACGCGATTGCGGCGGGCGCCGATTATCTCGTCGTCGGCCGCTCGATTTACCGGAATGCGGACCCGATCGCGCAGGTCGAACGCTACGTCGACGCGATCGAGCGCGGGCTCGCCGCGCGCGAGCGTGGCGCGCGTGGCCCCGGCGAGCGCCCCGCCTCCCGACCCCAGCCGTGATCCAGCCGGAACGCACCTATGAGATCAACGAGGTCGCGCGGCTCACCGGCCTCACCCCGGCCCGGCTCCGCGCCTGGGAGCGCCGATACCAGGTCATCCGCCCGCACCGGATGCCGAACGGCTACCGGGCCTACACCGGCGATCAGGTCACACTGCTCCGCGCCTTTGCCCGCCTCACCACCGCGGGCGACCGCATCGGCGAGCTGGCTTTGCGCCCGCGCGACGAGGTGCTCGCCCGCGCCGGCGGCCGCGAGCCCGACGGTTCGGCGCATGGCGCGCTGCTCGACGCCGTAGCGGCGCTCGACCGCGAGCGGCTCGAGGCGCTCATCGCCCAGCAGCTCTCACTCCGCGGCCTCCGCGCGTTTGCCGAGGAGGTCGTGCCGCCGCTTGCCTGCGCCGTCGGCGACCGCTGGGCCGCGGGAACGCTCCCGGTTTCCGCCGAGCACTTGGCGAGCGAGGTAGTGATCCACGCGCTCAAGGCCGGGCTTCGTGCCGGCCGCGCCGATGGTCCGCTCGCGCTCGCGGCCGGCCTTCCCGGCGAGCGCCACGAGTGGGGCTTTCTGAGCGCGCTGACGCTGGTGCAGGCCGAGGGCTGGCGCGTGCAGTACCTAGGGCCGGACTTGCCGCTCGACGACATGGTCGAGGCCGCGTGGAAGCTCCGGCCGGCTGCGGTGGCGCTGAGCGGGAGCACGAGCGGCATCGTCGAGGCCAGCCTCGAAGCGCTCGTGGCTCTGCCACCGCGACTGCCGCCGGGCACCGCGGCCGTGGCCGGCGGCGCTGGCGTCGATGCGCACTCGGCGCTGCTCCGCACCTACGGCTATCGCATCGGGCCTCCGGCCTTTTCCGCCTCGTTCCGCGCGCGCGATCGCGCCGCTGCGGCCGCTCGGGAGCCCGCCTCGGGGTGACCGCCGCTCGACCCACCGCCATCGTCATCGGTGCCGGCATCGGCGGGCTCGCGGCCGCGGCGCGCCTCGCGCACCAGGACTTTTCGGTCACCGTGCTGGAGCGCCACGCCGTGCCCGGCGGCCGCGCCGGCCTCTGGGAATCCCACGGCTTCCGCTTTGACACCGGTCCCTCGTTCGTGCTCATGCTGGAGTACTGGCAGCAGCTCTTCGAGGACACCGGCCGGCGGCTCGAGGACTACGTCTCGTTGGTGAGGCTCGACCCCAACTATCGCATCCACTATCCCGACGGTTCCACGCTCGAGATGACCAGCGCGCTCGACACGCTGGGCGAGAACATGGAGCGCCTGGAGCCCGGCGCGGGTGCGGGGCTCCGGCGCTTTCTCGCCAGGAGCGGCGAGCTGTACCGGAGCGGCCTCGCCTTCGTTTCGCGCAACATGCACACGGCGCGCGCCATGTTCACCCTGGAGCACGGCGCCATGCTCCTCGGCACCGGCGCGCTCGGCGACCTGCGCCGCCTGGTGGGCCGCTACGTGCGTGACGAGCGGCTGGTGCAGGCGCTCACCTTCCAGTCCCTCTATCTCGGGCTCTCGCCCTACGAATCGCTTGGCATCTACAGCCTGCTGCCCTACACCGAAATCGCGGGCGGCCTCTATTACCCGATGGGCGGCATGCACGCGCTCCCCCGCGCGCTGGAGCGCCTCGGGCGCGAGCTCGGCGCCGGGTTCGAGTTCGGCCGGGGCGTGGCGCGGCTCGAGCGATCCGGACGTCGGGTCACGGGCGTAGTGCTCGACGACGGCACCCGGCTCGCCGCGGACCTCGTCGTCGCGAACGCCGACCTGCCGTACGTCTACGAGCGGCTCCTGGGCGAGCCGTATCCCGGCATCGCGAAGAAGGAATTCAGCTGCTCGGTGGTGCTGCTCAACCTCGGCGTGCGCCGCACCTATCCGGCGTTGCTTCATCACAACCTGATCGTTCCGGCCGCCATGCGCGAAGCGTGCGAGGACATCTTCCACCGGCACCGCATGCCCGAGGAGCCGCCGCTCTACGTCTGCGCCCCGACCCGCACCGATCCCGGCGCGGCCCCGCCGGGTTGCGAAATCCTCTTTGTGCTGGTGGTGGCACCGAGTCAATCTCCCGCGCGGCCGATCGATTGGACGACAGAGGGTCCGAAGGTCGAGGAGCGCACCCTCGCACGGCTCGAGGCGTTTGGCCTCACCGATCTGCGCGCGAACATCGTCACCCGTCGCCGCTTCACGCCGGCCGATTTCACGGCCGCCTTCGGCAATCTGCGCGGCGAGGCATTCGGCCTCGCGCATGGGCTCAGGCAGATCGGCTATTTCCGCCCGCACAACCGTCATCCCAACCTTCAGAACCTCTACTTCGTCGGCCAGAGCACCCATCCGGGATGCGGTCTGCCGATGGTGCTCATCTCCGCGCGGTGCACGGTGGATCGGGTGATGGCGGAACGGGCGGTGTGGCAGTGAGCGTGGCGCTCGTGGAGAGCTATGCGGAGGCCGAGCAGATCACGGCCGAGTGGGCGAAGAGCTTCTACTTCGCGAGCCGGTTCCTGCCCGCGCCCAAGCGCCGCGCCGTCTTCGCGCTCTACGACTACTGCCGCCACGCCGACAACCTGGTCGACGAGCGTGGCGACCTCTCCGCCGCCGAGGTGCGCGCGGCGCTCGACGCCCTCGGCCGCCAGGTGCGCGCGATGCATGCCGGCCGCGCCCCCGCCAATCCGCGCTGGCTGGCACTCGCCGATACGCTGCGCCGATTCCGCGTGCCGCTTGCGCCCATGCTCGACCTGCTCCAGGGAGTCGCCCTCGACCTGGAGCCGGTCGCGTTCCCCGACTTTGCCGCGCTCCACCGCTACTGCCGCCTCGTGGCCGGCGGCGTCGGCCTCATGCTCGGTCCGGTGCTCGGCGCGCCGCGCCGCTTTCGCCAGCCCGGCGTACAGCTCGGGGTGGCGATGCAGCTCACCAATGTGCTGCGCGACGTGGGCGAGGATCTCGATTCCGGCCGCCTCTACCTCCCGGCCGACGAGCTGGCGGCGTTCGGGATCGATCGCGCGGCGCTCGAGGCCCGGCGAGTGACACCCGCGTTCAGCCGATTCATGCGGTTCCAGGTCGCCCGCTCGCGCCGCTGGTTTGCCGAGGGCGACCGGGTCATTCCGCTCTTTCCAAACGATGGCTCCCGCCTCACCGTGCGGCTCTTGCAGACCACGTATGCCGGCATTCTCGATGCGATCGAGCGCCTGGGCTACGACGTCTTCCGTACCCGCGCGTACGTTTCGTCGCCCCGCAAGCTCCTTCTCCTGGGCCGCGCCGTTTGGAGCGAGCGCCGGCCGCTCACCGCGTTCCTGGAGCGCACCGCCTGAATCGGGCCCAGGTTGAGGCGCGCGCGTCGTATCGGCCGCCGAGGCCGCTCGCGCTCCGCGCATTTGCGCGCTACGTTCGCGGGCAGTTTTCCCGTTACTTCACCACCGTGCGCTGGGCCGCGCTCGAGAACCCGGCCGGCTGGGATCGCGCGGTCCCCACGGTCTGCGTCGCGAATCACACGAACTGGTGGGACGGCTTTTTCGCGTTCCTCCTTTCGCGGGCCGCCGGGTGGGACGGGCGCCTTCTCATGGACGCCGGGCAGCTCGCGCGTTACCCGCCGTTTCGGCGCGTGGGAGTGCTCCGGATCCGCCGCGACCCGCCGCGCGCCGCGTACGACGACCTCCGTGCCGCCGATGCCGAGCTTCGCCCCGGGAGCGTCCTCTGGATCTTCCCGAGCGGTGCGCGCCGCCCCGAGCGCGAGCGGCCGGCGCGTTTCGAGCGCGGCGCCGCGCACCTGGTGCTCGCGCACGGCGCGCCGGTCCGGATCTGTCCGGTTGCATTCCGCTATGGATATCTCGGCGAGCAACTGCCCGAAGCGTTCGCGCTCACGGGCCGGCCGTGGATCGTGGCGGCGGGGCAGGGCACCGACCGCCGCGCGCTCACCGAGGAGCTGGAGCGCGCGGTGGCCGGCGCGGTCGACCGGCTCGACGCCCGGCTCGCCGCCGAATCGTTGAGCGACTTCCGCCTGCTGGTGCAGGGCAGGCTTTCCGTGAACAAGCGCATGGACCGTTTCCGCCATGCTGTCGGCCTGCTGCGGGGGCCGTTCGAGGCGCGGAATGGATAGGGGCGTGCTCCGCGCGCTGCACGTCGCGGGCGCCGTCTTGCTCCTGGGCAATGTCACCGTGACCGGCCTCTGGGCCGCGCTGCTCTATCGCTGGCGGCGCTCGGTACCTTTCCGGGTCGTGGCCCGCGCCATTCTCTGGGCCGATCTCGTATTGACGTTGGGCGGCGGCACGCTGCTCGTCGTTTCGGGCGTCCTGCTGGTGCGCGCCGGCGGCTACTCGGTGCTCGACACGCCGTGGCTCGAGCAGGGCATCGGCGCGCTCGTGGTGAGCACGCTGGCGTGGCTCCTGGTCCTGCTGCCCGACCAGTGGCGCATGGAGCGCCTGGACCCGGCGGACGAGGCCGCACTCCGCCGGGTCTTCCTGCGCTGGAGCACGGTGGGATGGGTGGCGACGGTGGTTCTCTACGCGGGATTGTGGGCCATGGTGACCCGGCGATGAACAGATCGGCGCGCGCCGGGCAACGCGGTGGCCGCAGCAATCACTTTGGAAGGCGCATCCGGCGCGAGGAGTACGACACCGCTCGCGCCGCCACAGCCGCCGTGCTGTCCGCCGATTCGTCCGCGGTCGAATCGTCCCCGTCGTCGTTCCAGATGTCGGCCGCCACCGCCCAGCTCCCGCCGACCGGGCGATCGAGGGTGATTACGTACTTGCCCGACTCGGCCTCGTCCTCATCGTCGGCGGGGATGTAGTATCGGCCCACCACATACCCGGTACTCGCGCCCGCCCCGATGACGACGCTCTGCATCTCGATGCCCTGCTCCATGCCCTGGCTCCAGAAACGCCGGATCGCCGCCCGGCCCCGGATCAGATCTCGCCCCGGCGGCAACAGAATGCCGTTCGCGTCGTAGAGCGCCGCCATCGCGTCGGCATCGTCCCGCCGGTAGGCCGAGACGTACCGCTCCATCACCGCCTCGATCTGGCGGCGGGCGAGCGGGTCAGCCGGGCGCTCGGGTCCAGGGCATGAGGCCGGTGCGGCGGCGAGCAGGCTGAGCGCGGCGGCAAGGGGGAGCAGGGGCCGGTGTGCCATTTTGGCGCCGATCTTGCTATATTCCTGCGTTGTTTTGAGAAGCGGTCCGCATCGCGGACCCTATGTTCAACCCTTACGGAAACCTTTGTGGCACGTAGATCCAGAAATCGTTCCTCCCGAGCCGCTCCCCCACCCTCGTTCCGCCGCTCCCCTGGGCGTTCCATGCAGTCCCACCGCGACTGGCTGCTTGAGCAGCATGGACCGGTGTGCGCCTATTGCGGAGCGAGCACGAGCCCCGACACCATCACGCTCGACCACGTCCGCCCGCGCCGCGGGCAGACCGCCTATGATCGCCCGGACAACCTCGTCCTGGCTTGCCGCGCGTGCAATGCGGCCAAGGCGGACACGCCGCTGCTCGCGTTTCTGATGATGAAGCGCGCTCGCGGCGTCTTTTTGTTGCACTACGGCGAGCACCTCTCGGAACCGCTCAAGGACATGATCCGCTCGGCGTCCGAGCGGCCCATGCAGGCGGTGGGGCAGTAGCAAGGCAGGCAGCGATCACGCGCTGAGCGGCGCCGGGCGTCCGGCGCCGCGCACTCCCTCAGACACAATACGGCTCTGCTCCGCGGCGTGCGCCGCCGGATACCCTTCGGCGGGACTCGCCCGCTCCGGCCGGCCCACGTACCCCAGCTCCGCGCGCGCCGGCATCAGCTCGGCGAGCTTCGACTTGAGGTACGCCCACGCGCCCATGTTGCGCGGCTCTTCCTGCACCCAGACCATCTCGTCCACGTTCGCGTAGCGCGCCAGCACCACCCGCATCTCGGACCAGGGGAACGAGTACAGTTGCTCGACACGCACGATCGCCGGGCGATCTGCCTCGTCGAGCTGCTCGGCCTCGGCCAGCAGGTCGTAGTAGATCTTCCCGGTGCAGAGGACGAGACGGCGGATCCGATCGGCCCTGGGCGCCGCCCACGGATCATCCAGCACCGGGTGCCAGGCGCCCTCGGCCAGATCACTCAGGCGTGAGGCGGCCGCCGGCAGGCGCAGAAGACTCTTCGGCGTCATCACGATGAGCGGGCGCTGGCGCGTGCGGCGGGCCTGGCGGCGGAGCAGGTGGAAGTACTGCGCCGGCGTGCTCGGGTTGGCGACGCGGATGTTGCCTTCGGCCGCGAGCTGCAGGAAACGCTCGAGGCGGGCGCTCGAATGTTCCGGGCCTTGACCCTCGTAGCCGTGCGGCAGGAGCAGCGTGAGCCGTGTGGTGAGTCCCCACTTCGAGAGCCCCGCCACCAGGAACTGGTCCACGATCACTTGGCCGCCGTTGATGAAGTCGCCGAACTGCGCTTCCCAGAGCACCAGCGCCTCGTGCGCCGACGCGCTGTAGCCGTATTCAAAGCCCAGTGTCGCGAGCTCCGAGAGCGGGCTGTTGTGCAGCTCGATCGGCGCGAGCGCGCCGGAGAGCCGCTGGATCGGGGCGTACGTCTGTCCGGTTTCCGCGTCGTGCAGCACGAGGTGCCGCTGGCTGAACGTGCCGCGCTCGGTATCCTGGCCGGTGAGCCGCACCGGCACGCCTTCCACCAGGAGTGATGCGAGGGCCAGCGCTTCCGCGTGAGCCCAATCGATCCTGCCCTCGGGGCCCGTCGCCGCGCGCCGCCGATCGAGCTGGCGCTTGAGCTTGGGATTTACGGTGAACCCCTCCGGCCAGGTGAGCAGTTGTTCGTTGAGCGCCGTCAGCGTCTCGGCCGGCACCGCGGTCGATACCTCCTGACCCGGGTTCTGCTGTTTCTTGGGCTCGGGCACCGTGCCGGGGCCCAGGCTCGCGCGGAAGTGCTGCTGCGCGTCGACCAGCCGCTGGTACGCTTCCTCGTATTGCCTCTCCGCATCGGCGACCGTGGTGACGCCCTCGGCCTCGAGCTGCTCGGCGTACCGGGCCCGCACCGTCGGCAGGTTCTTGATCAACTCGTACATCGGGGGCTGGGTGTAGGCCGGCTCGTCACCCTCGTTGTGCCCGTGGCGGCGGTAGCCCACCAGGTCGATCAACGCATCGCGCCGGAACATCTCCCGGTACGCCATCGCGAGCCGTACCGCGGCGAGGCAGGCCTCGGCATCGTCCGAGTTGACGTGGATGATCGGCACGTCGAAGCCCTTGGCGAGATCGCTCGCGTAACGGGTCGAGCGCGCGTCCTGCATATCGGTGGTGAAGCCCACCTGGTTGTTGGTGATGATGTGCAGCGCGCCGCCGGTGCCATAGCCCCTGAGCGCACTCAGGTTGAACGTCTCGGCCACCACGCCCTGTCCGGCGAACGCGGCGTCGCCGTGGATCATCACCGGCAGCGCCACCGCCGAGTCGTGATGCGCGCGGCGGCCCTTGCGCGTGGTCTGGCGCGCGCGCGCCCGGCCGCTCACCACCGGGTCCACATACTCCAGGTGACTCGGGTTGGGCGTGAGCTTCACTGCGACGGACTTGCCGTTGCCCAGCGCATAGACGCCTTCCGCGCCGTGGTGATACTTCACGTCGCCGGTGCCGCCCTCGGGCGTGAGCTGGCCGCTCTCGACGTGCCGCCCGCCCTCGAACTCCGCGAAGATCGTCTCGTAGGGCCGCCCGATCGTGTGCGCCAGCACGTTGAGCCGCCCGCGATGCGCCATGCCGATCACCACCTCGCGCGCGCCGTCCGCCGCCGCCAGCTCGAACGTCGTGTCGAGCATCGGCACCAGCATGTCCACGCCCTCGATGGAGAAGCGCTTCTGGCCCAGGTACGCCTTGTGGAGAAAGCGCTCGAGCGCCTCCACCCGGGTGAGCCGGGTCAAGAGCCGGAGCTTCTGCTCGGGCGTGAGCGGCGTGCGAAACGCGCCGCTTTCTATCTTCTCGCGCAGCCACACCCGTTCCTCGTGGCTCGCGATGTGTTCGACCTGGTACGCCATGGTGCCGCAGTACGTCGCCTGCAGGTACGGGTACGACTCGGCCAGGGTGCGGCCGGGCACGTAGACCCGCAGCACATTGGATGGAATCGCGGCCATCACCTCGGGCGTGAGTCCGAGCGGCAACGGGTCGAGCGCCGGATCGCCGAGCGGCTCGGTGCCCAGCGGATCGACTCGCGCCGCAAGATGGCCGTGGGTGCGGAACGCCTTCACCAGCGCCATCGCCGCGGCGACGTGATACAGCATGTCCGGCGCGACGGTCTCGGGCTGCTTCGGAAGCTGTGTCGCCGCCGGGGCGAGCTGGTAGCTGGCCGGTGCCAGGTGCAGGCTCTCGGCGACCAGCTCGTAGAAGCCGTCTTCGCCCTGAAGCAGGTGGTCGAGCGTGGCCAGGAACGCACCCGATTCCGCACCCTGGATGACGCGGTGATCGTAGGTGCTGCTCACCGTCATCACCTTGCTCACGCCGAGCTCGCGCATCCGCTCGGCGTCGGCCGCGGCGAATTCGGGCGGGTAGCCGATGGCGCCGACCGCGATGATGCTCCCCTGGCCCGCCATGAGTCGCGGCACCGACATGACGGTGCCGAGTCCGCCGGGGTTGGTGAGCGACATGGTGGCGCCGGCGAAGTCGTCGGGCAGGAGCTTGTTCGTGCGCGCCTTGTCGACCAGCGCCTCGTAGGCAGTGTAGAAGGCGGAGAAGTCCATCGTCTCCGCGCGCTTGATGACGGGGACCACGAGTCCGCGGCTCCCGTCCTTCCGCTGCACGTCGACCGCGAGGCCCAGGGCGATGCCTTCGGGCTGGACCCGGTAGGGCGTGGCGTCGTGCACGAGGAGCGAGTGCCCCATCACCGGGTGCCGCTTGGCCGCCTGCACCAGGGCGAAAGCGATGAGATGGGTGAACGAGAGCTTCTCGGTCCGTCCCGCCGTCGTGAGCCGCGCGTTCAGCTCTTTGCGCCGCGCCTCGAGTGTGGCGACCGGCAGCGTGCGGAAGGTGGTCGCCGTCGGGACGCCCAGGCTCTCGTTCATATTCGCGACGAGACGGGCGGCGGGGCCCTTGATGACCGAGGCGCCGTGCGGGACGTCGGCGGGGGCGGGGACAGCCGGCCGGACAGGCGCCGAGTCGATCGGTGCCGCTACCGGCGCGGCCTCGTCCGCTGCCGGGCTCGCGTGGCCGCCGGCGCGCCCAACCCCCTCCCCGCCCGTCCGCCCGTCCGCCTCCGGCCGCCCGTCCGCCTCGCCCACCACCCCGCTCTCGAACAGCGCGCGCCAATCCTCGCCCACGCTGTTGGGGTCGCGCAGAAATTCCTCGTACATCGCTTGCGCGAAGCCCGCGTTGGCCGTCTCGAATATGTTGGGATCCACAGCCTGCTCCCGCCGACGAAGAGGCGAGCGACACGGCGGCCGCTCGCCTGACAAGGCTCCCTGAGGGGTGAGGGAAAAATAACGACGCGGAGAAGGCTACGCGGGGGTTGCCTCCAGAATCATCGTCTCCGGTGTGGCCGGCACGGCATGCGCAAGGTGGAACCCGGCGCCGCCGAGCAGGGCACGGTATTCCTCGATGGTCCGCTCCTTTCCACCGGTGAGGAGCAGCATGTGCACGTCGATCACCTTGGCGGGCGAGGGCTCGTTGCCCTCCCTCACCGCATGCTCGACGAGGAGCAGCGCCCCATTTGCCGGTACGGCACGGCGGCAGTTGGCGAGGATCGCGTGGGCGCGCTCGTCGTTCCAGTCGTGGATCACGTTGCGCATCACGTACGCCCGACAGCCGGCGGGCACCTGGCGGAAGAAGTCGCACGGCTCATATGCACTGCGCTCGGCGAGGTCGCCGCCGAGGATGCCGCGCTCGCGCGCCCGGTCGAGCACGTCGGGCTGATCGGCCAACACGCCACGGAGCGCGGGGTGGGCGCGCAGGATCGCGGCGAGCAGCATGCCGTTGCCGCCGCCCACGTCCATCACGCTCTCCCATGCGCCAAAGTCGTACGCCGCGGCAATGGCCGGGCCGGTGAGCGCCGACAGGTCGCTCATTGCGTCGTCGAAGACGCGCGCCGCGTCGGGATGCTGGCGCAGGTACTCGAAGCTGTCAGTCCCGTAGATCTCAGTGCGGGCCGGAAGCCCGGTCCGGATGCTGTGAAGAATCTGGCCGTATGGCGCGAAGCAGTAGTCGCTCCCCCGGAAGACGAGGATGGCGCGTACCGACCCCGGCACGCCGGTGCGGAGGCATTCGGAACGCGGGCTGTTCGCAAAGGTGCGCGGCGCGGTTTCCTCGAATACGCCCTGGCTCGCCAGGTATCGGAGGACGCGGTAGAGCGCAGGCTCGTTCACCTCGAGCGCGCGGGCAAGATCACCGGTCGTGCGCGGCCCTCCGTGCAGCAGGTCGGCGACGCCGAGCACGGCCGCGGCATGAAGGGTCTGATGCAGCGCAAGGCCGTTGAAGGCCATGCCCATGAGCTGGGCGGACGCGGCGTTGGCAGTGGCTTGCATTTCCGTTTCCTATGCCTCCTCGGGTGTGAGCGGCCGGTGGAGCGGTTTCGCCTGCGGCGCCGCGTACCGGTAGGGCCCGAGCCGCGTCATGAGCAGCGCCGCCGCGAGCGTCACGGCGAAGTACCCCACGAGCGGCGCGCGATACGAGCCGGTGCGATCGAATCCCGCGCCCATGAGAAACACCCCCAACCCTCCGGCGAGCACGAAGCTCCCGAACGCGAGCCCGAACGCGGTGCCGAGCGCCCGGAGGCCGAAGTAGCGACTCATGAGAAACGCGATGATATCAACTTCGGCGCCCAGCGCGAGCCCCGCCATGAACCCCGCGGCCAGTGCCGTCTGTCCGGTGGCGCCGGCCGCGAGCAGGGCCATGCCGGCCGCTGCGAGGCAGAAGATGATCGCGGAGACGTACGGCGCGAACAATCGATCCAGCAGATAGCCCGAGCCGGTTCGGCCGGCCAGCAACGCGATGCCCACGACCGAGCTCGCAAGCGCCGCCGCGTCGGCGGTCATCCCGCGGTCGCGGAGCAGCGCCGGCATGTGCAGGACGGTCGCTTGCGTGCTCGCGCTCACGACCGAAAACGCTGCGACCATGAGCCAGAACTCACCGCACCGCCAAGTCTCGCGCCATTCCAACCCCGGATCGCGTGCGGGCACGCCGTCCGCCCCGGCGGGAGCGCGGGCTCCATCGGGGAGGAGCCCTTTCCGGCGGGGCTGTTCCACCAGGACGCCGGCGGCGACCGGCAGGGCGATCGCAAGGGCCGCCCCGCCCACCGCTGCGAACGCGGCCCGCCAGCCGAGCGTCGTGATGAGCCGCTGCACCAGCGGCGGCATCACGATGGCACCGAGCCCCAGGCCGAACATCATGAGCCCGAGCGCCAGCCCGCGCCGGCGATCGAACCAGCGCGAGATCAGGATGCTGTACGTAATCGGCCCGGTCGCGATGCCGAGCAGGCCCAGCAGCGCGTAGAAGAGGTAGAGCTGCGAGAGATGCGTGCCCAACGTCAGCGCCGAGAGCAGCAGCACGCCGAGCAGCAGGATGCTGCCCACCGTGACGGGGCGGGCGCCGTAGCGGTCGGCCAGCCGGCCGACGAGCGGTGCGCAGCAGGCGGCGACGATGCTGTGGAGCGTGAAGGCCAACGAGATGGCCGCGCGGCCGGCGTGGAATTCCTCGCGCAGGGGCGTGAGGAAGACGCCGAACGAGTACACCGTGATCGGCACGCCCGAGAGAAAGAGTCCGATCGCGGAGCCGCAGACGATCCACCAGCCGTAGAAGACCGGAGGGCGGCGCTCGGTCATTCCATGCCCCGATGCGTGTGCGGACACTCGCCCGTTCCGGAGTCCGCCCCCGCCACGATCTGCTCGTACCGCTGGACTTCCTCCGCCATCCGCTCGGCGTCCCATCCGAGCTCCTGCCCCATCAGCTCGGCCACGCGCCGTGCGGCGCGCAATCCCTGGTCGCGGGTCTCGTAGTAGACGTGCACCCGTCGGACGAGCACGTCGGCCACGCGCTGCGCCAGCTCGCGTCGGGCCATGTGCACCACTTCGGCCTCGATGGCCGGGTGCTCGGGATGAAGCCGGCGCTGCAACGCGCGATAGCTCGATGCGAGGTTCAGGATGCCCGCCGCCTCGGTGCCATAGTGCGCCACCAGATGGTCCGCGGTTTCGGGCGTGAGGCCGAGTTCCAGCGCGCGATCGCGGAAAAGTCGAAAGTCGTGGGTCTCGCCGCCCGGGAGCGGCTCCACGTCGGTCGGCGCCGGGTGCAGCTCGCGCTTCACACCGCGGCGGGCGAGCAGCCGCACCGCCCGGTCCACCGCCTCACGTGCCATCACGCGATAGGTCGTGAGCTTGCCGCCGGCCACGGTGAGCATGCCGCCCGGCCCCTCGCTGATCGCGTGCTCGCGCGAGCGGCTCGACGGCCCGCGCTTGCCATCGGCCGCGAGGAGCGGGCGGAGCCCGGCCCACGTGGCGCGGAGATCCTCGACGCCGAGCCGCGCGTTGGGAAAGCGGGCGTTGACCGAACGAAGGAGATAGACCACATCCTCCGGCGCCGGTGCCACGGCATCGGGCGATTCACCGGTGTCGGTGTCGGTCGTCCCCACGTACGACAGCTCGCCCCAGGGGAGCGCGAAGAGTACCCGCCCATCGATCGGGCTCAGGAAGGTGATCGCTTCGCGGTGCCCGATGCGGCTCCGCGGCACGACGATGTGGACGCCCTTGGTGGGGCGGAGCAGGGGGCGCGCCGCCGGGTCCTCCATCCGGCGAAGCGCGTCGGCCCAGGGGCCGGTCGCATTTACCACGAGAGCCGCGCGCACCGTCCCGGTCTCCCCCGTGAGCCGGTCCTCGACCCTCGCGCCCACCACGTCCGGGCCGTCGCGCACGAGCCCGCGCACGGCGAGATAGGTCCCGATCCGCGCCCCGTGAGCGATGGCCGCGCGCGCCGTCGCCAGCACGAGGCGGGCGTCGTCGCACTGGGCGTCGAAGTAGCGCGCGCCGCCCACCAGTCCCCGCACGCGAAGCATCGGCTCGCGTTCGAGCAGGGCGCGCTTGCCGAGCATGCGGTGCCGGGCGACATTGCGGAACAGCGCGAGCAGATCGTACAGCCACATGCCGGCTGCCAGGCGCCAGAGCGAAATCCGGTCGCCCTGGTGCAGCGGAAAGACGAACGGCAGCGGCCGCACGAGATGTGGCGCGGTGGCGAGCAGCACCTGGCGCTCGCGATTCGCCTCCAGCACCAGGCGCCAGTGGCCCTGTTCGAGGTACCGGAGTCCGCCGTGAATGAGCCGGCTCGAGCGCGAGCTGGTGCCGGCGCCGAGATCATCCTGGTCCACGAGGATCGTGCGCAGCCCCCGCATCGCGGCGTCCCGCGCGATCCCCGCGCCGGTAATGCCGCCGCCGATGACCAAGAGATCCGCCGGCTGCGCGCCGAGCGCGCGCAGGTCGGCCCGATGTGAGGAGTGGCCCGCGTGCCGCTGAGTCCCGTTGCCCGCCTTCCCCGTCCCAGCACTTGGTTCTTCTGGCAGGCTCATTTCATCCACCCCGGCATGCGCGTGCTCGACCTCGCTTGCGGCGAGGGACGCCACGCGCTGGCCGCTGCCGCGCTCGGCGCCCAGGTGATCGGTCTCGACAACGACTCCGAGAAGCTGGCCGCGGCGCGCGACGCGGCGGCCCGCCTCTCGCTCCGGGCGGAGTTCCGCTGCGTGGACCTCGAGGGCCCCTGGCCTCCACTCGGCGCATTCGACGCGATTCTCGACTTTAATTATCTGGATCGGGCGCGGATGCCCCAACTGGTCGAGTGCATCGCACCCGGCGGCGTGCTGTTCATGGAGACCTATCTCGTGGCGCAACGTGAGCAGGGCTGGGGCCCGACGAGCGCCGACCACCTGGTGCATCCGGGTGAGCTCGCGCGCCTGGTCGACCCGCTCGAGGTGCTCCACGGCCGCGAGGTGATGGAGCCGGTGGATGCCGAGCGCTGGCGGGCGGTCGCGAGCGTGATCGCAAGAAGGCCTGAATGATAACGCCGAGGCGGGTCGCGGTCGTGGCCGGGGTCCGCACCCCGTTCGCCCGGAGCGGCACCATCTTCCAGGACGTGCCCGCCGTGGCGCTCGCCCGCCACGCCGCGCGCGAGCTGCTCTACCGCACCGAAATCGATAGCCGCGAGATCGACGAGGTCATCCTGAGCCAGGTGGTGCCCTCGGTGCTCACGCCCAACGTGGCACGCGAGGTGAGCCTCCTTCCACAGCTCCCGCCGAGCGTGCCGGCCTATACGCTGAACCGCGCGTGCGCCTCCGCGGCCCAGGCGATCGACAACGCCGCCGACCAGATTACCCTCGGGAACGCCGACGTGGTGCTCGCGGGCGGCGTCGAGTCGCTCTCCGATATCCCCGTGCTCCACTCGCGGCGCATGAGCCGCATCCTGGTGGCAGCGGGCCGCGCGAAAACCGTGAGCGCGCGTGTCGCAGCCATGGGCCGTGCGCGCCCGCGGGACCTCGTGCCCGTAACCCCCGCCATCGCCGAGCCCTCCACCGGCGAAACCATGGGTCAGAGCGCGGAGAAAATGGCCAAGGAGAATTGCATCAGCCGCGACGCGCAGGACGGCTACGCGCTCAGAAGTCACCAGCTCGCCGCCGCCGGCACGGCCGACGGGCGGCTCACCTCCGAGATCGTGCCCTGGTTCGGCGGCCCCGACATGGACCAGGTGGTGACGAGCGATAACGGCATCCGCACCGACACCTCGCTCGAGCAGCTCGCCGCACTGCCGCCGGTGTTCGACCGGAAGTACGGCACCGTCACCGCCGGCAATTCGTCGCCGCTCACCGACGGCGCCGCGGTCGTGCTCCTCATGAGCGAGGCGAAGGCGCGCGCGCTGGGCTATCCGCCGCTCGCTTTCATCAAGAGCTACGCGGTGGCCGCCGTCGACCCGGGCTGGCAGCTCCTCATGGGGCCCGCGCTCGCGGTCCCCAAGGCGCTGGCCCGCGCCGGCGTGCCCTGGTCCGCGCTCGGGCTCATCGAAATCCACGAGGCCTTTGCGTCGCAGGTACTCTCGAACGTCCAGGCGTGGGGCTCGAAAGCGTGGGCCGACCGCCTGGGACTTCCGGGTCCGGTAGGCGAGGTCGACTGGGGCCGCACCAACGTGATGGGCGGCTCGATCGCCATCGGCCACCCGTTCGCCGCGACCGGCGCCCGCCTCGTCACCACGCTCGCGAACGAAATGCGGCGGCGCGACGTGCAGTACGGCCTCATCTCGATCTGCGCACAGGGCGGTATGGGCTACGCCATGGTGCTGGAGCGGCCGTGAGCGCGCTCGATGCGGTCAACGACAACGGAATCGCCGTCGTCACGATCGACGTGCCCGGCGCGCCGGTCAATACGCTGGGCAGCGCGGTCACCCGCGAGTGGGAGGAGCTGCTCGAGCGGCTCCGCACCGACGGCACCGTGCGCGGCATCGTGCTCATCTCCGCCAAGTCCGACAGCTTCATCGCCGGCGCCGATATCGAGGAGTTCACCCGGCTCGACGGCCGCGCCGAGGCGGAAGCGCTGAGCCGGAACGGCCAGGCGCTGATGGACCGGGTGGAGCAGTTCCCCAAGCCGATCGTCGCCGCGATTCACGGCGCCTGCCTGGGTGGCGGCTTCGAGCTGGCGCTCGCCTGTCATTGGCGGGTCGCCACCGATCACCCGAAGTCCCAGATCGGCCTGCCCGAGGTGAAGCTCGGCCTCATTCCGGGCGCGGGCGGTTGCGTTCGGCTCCCGCGGCTCATCGGCGCGCGCGCGGCACTCGACATTATTCTCGGCGGCAAGGCCGAGCGGGCGGACAAGGCATTGCGCCTCGGCATGGTGGATGAGGTGGTGCCGCGGAGCATCCTGCGCCAGGTGGCGCTCGCCGCGGCCGACCGGCTCACCCGCGAGCCGCCCGCGCGCAGCGGCTCCGGAGCGGTTCGCTCGCGGCGTGCCCGGCAGAGCGGTGCGTCGGCGGCGCTGCTCGACGGAACACCCGTGGGACGGCGCCTCGTCTATCGAACCGCGCGGCAGCAGGTACTCAAGCGCACAGGCGGCCACTATCCCGCGCCGCTCGCTGCGCTCGAAGTGGTGCGCATCGGGCTCGAGCAGGGCGCCGACGCCGGCCTCCGCGCGGAGCACCAGCGATTCGGCGAGCTTGCGGTGAGCCCGGTGTCGCGCAAGCTGGTGCAGATATTCTTTGCGACGACCGCGCTCAAGAAGGACGACGGCGTGCCGCCGGGCACCGATGCGATGCCGCGCAAGGTGCGGCGCATCGGCGTGGTGGGCTCGGGCTTTATGGGCGCGGCCATCGCCGGCACCGCGGTGCTGAACGCCGAGGTCGAGGTGCGGCTCAAGGACGCCGAGCTCGAGCGAGTGGGGCGCGGGATCAGGGCGGCCACCAACATCCTCGATGAGCGGCTCCGGCGGCGCCGGCTCGCCCGCCCGCAGCACCAGCGGCTCGCGGCACTCCTCTCCGGCAGCGCCGACTATAGCGGCTTCACCCGCGCCGATCTCGTGATCGAGGCGGTGTTCGAGGATCTGGAGGTGAAGCGCACCGTGCTCGCCGAGGTCGAGGCGGAGATCGGGCCCGAGGCGGTCTTCGCGAGCAACACCTCGACCATTCCCATCCGCGAGATAGCGGCCCGCGCCGAGCGGCCGGAGCGGGTGATCGGCATGCACTTCTTCTCGCCGGTCGAAAAGATGCCGCTGGTCGAGGTGATTCCGCACGGCGCGACCGACGCCGCAACCATCGTCACCACGGTGCGCTTCGGCCGCAAGCTCGGCAAGACGATCATCGTCGTGCGCGACCATCCGGGGTTCTGGGTAAACCGCATCCTCTCTCCGTACCTCAACGAGGCGGGCGTGCTGGTCGAGTCGGGCGTGCCCATCGAGCAGATCGACCGCGCGATGACCCGGTTCGGCTTTCCGGTGGGCCCGATCGCGCTGCTGGACGAGGTCGGGCTCGACGTGGCGCAAAAGGCCGCCCGCGTGATGCACGCGAGCTTCGGCGATCGGCTCGCGCCCGCCGGTGCGATCGCCAAGCTCCTGGCTGAGGGACGCTTCGGCCGGAAGAGCGGCGGCGGCTTTTACGCGTACCGCGAGGGACACAAGGCCGGCGCCGACCCGCGCGTCTATCGGCTGGTGGGCGTGAAGCCGGTCGAAGGCAGCTCGGCCGAGGAGGTGCAGGACCGCTTGATCTATCCGATGCTCAACGAGGCGGCGCTCGCACTCGAGGAAGGCGTCGTCCGCTGCCCGCGCGATGGCGACATCGGTGCCGTGTTCGGTTTCGGCTTCCCCGCGTTTCGCGGCGGCCCGTTCCGCACCATCGATGATCTGGGCGCCGCGCGCGTCGTGGATACCCTCGACCGGCTCGCCGCCGCGCAGGGCGCACGCTTCGCGCCGGCCCCGGTGCTGCGCGACATGGCGGCGCGCGGGGCCCGCTACTACCCCGACGCCCGCTCCGCTTCCTGAACGATTCCCGGCATTCCTCTCGCGTGCGCCGCGCCGTGATTTCGACACTCGGCATTCTCGCCTTCGGCTATGCCGGCGCCGTGGCGTGGCTCAGTTGGCACGAGGATGCGCTGATCTTTCCCGTGGATCCGCGCTCCCGCACCCTCGTGCCGCCCGATCCCGCATTGGGCCTCGAGCCTGAGCGCGTCGAGACCGTGACGGCCGATGGCGTCCGCCTGGTGGGCTGGCTGATGCGGGACGCAAGCCCTGACCCGTCCGCGTTGTGGATGCTCATCTTTCACGGCAACGGCGAGAACCTCTCCAGCGCGGGCCGCCCCCAGCACTACCGCGCGCTGCGCGCGCTTGGGCTCAACCTGCTCACCTTCGACTACCGCGGTTACGGCGAAAGCGAGGGCCGACCGAGCGAGGCGGGCGTCTACCGCGATGCCGATGCCGCCTACGCGTACCTGCGCGATTCGCTCGGCATCCCGCCCGAGCGCATCCTGATCTTCGGGCACTCGCTCGGCAGCGCCGTGGCGGTCGATCTGGCGAGCCGGGTGCCGGCTCGCGGCATCGTGATCGAAGGTTCCTTCACGTCGGTTCCCGAGGTGGCCCAGCGGATCTATCCGTTCTTTCCAGTGCGCCTGCTCGCGCGGAGCCGATTTTCCTCGATCGACAAGATCGGCCGAGTCGCGATGCCGAAGCTCTTCCTCCATGCTTCGGTCGACCGGATGACCCCGCTCGCGCTGGGTCGCCGGCTCTACGATGCCGCGGCCGAGCCAAAGGCGTTCATCGAGCTGGCCGGCGGCCATGCCGACGCCTACGACGCGGACTCGGCCGCGTACTTCGGCGCCATCGCGAGCTTCCTGCGGTGACCGCGCATGGGGTGAGCACGGCAGGGTGAACACTCCGTCGCACCTCATCATGACGGCCGCGCTCAAGAAGGCGTGGGGCGTGCCGCGCGAATGGTCCGCCGTGCTCTGGGGTTCGGTGGCGCCCGACATCCCACTCTATCTGCTCACGTTCGGCACCCTCGGCTGGATGCACTGGAAGCTCGGCTGGTCGGGCGAGCAGACGGCCCGGCTGATGTTCGGCCAGCTCTACTTCCACAACCCGTGGTGGATCGCCGCGCACAACCTGCTGCACGCGCCGATCCTGCTCCTCGCCGGGCTTGCCGCCACCCGGCTCCTGCGCCCCAGGGCGCCGCGTACCGCGCACTGGCTCTTCTGGTTCTTTGCCGCCTGCCTGCTGCACAGCGTCGTGGACGTGCTCACCCACTACGACGACGGGCCTCTCGTCTTCTTTCCGTTCGACTGGACGTTCCGGGTGCACAGCCCGGTGAGCTACTGGGACCCGGCGCACCACGGCCGCGAGTTCGCCCGCGCCGAGATGGCGTTCGATCTGGTGCTGTTGCTTTACCTGGCCGCCGGTCCGCTCGCCCGGCGATTTACCCGTCGCGGCAAGCGGGACCCGGTGACGTGAGAGCCGTCACCGCGCCGATGTCGCGCGGCCCACATGCTCGTGGATTGTCCGCGCGCGCCGCGCACCCCTATGCTCTCACCCGAAGGAGGCACATCGTGCCGGACCAGACAGCCGCGCCGCGAGCCACCGAGCTCACCGGTGATCACGGCCGAACCACCATCGCCGATGTCGTCGTCGCCAAAGTCGCCGGCCTCGCCGCGCGCGAGATTCCCGGGGTCCACGAGCTGCTCACGCAAGGTGTGAGCGGCACCATCGCCGGGCTGGCGCAGCGCGTGGCCGGCGGCGACACCCGGGCGCACGGCGTCCGGGTCGAGGTGGGCGAGCACGAGGCCACGGTCGATCTGCGGGTCACCGTCGAGTACGGGGTCAGCATTCCCCAGGTGGCGGAGGCAGTCCGCCGCAACATCATCGATCGGGTGGGCGGCATGACCGGCCTCATAGTGCGGGAGGTGAATATCGACGTTACCGACCTGCACTTCCCCGATGAGGAGCCGGCGCCCGGGCAGCCCGGGGTGTCGCGGGCGGCGTGAGCCGCAACGCGTGAGCCGCACCGCGCCGCCGGATGCAGGGCAGGGCGTGCGGCCCGAGCCGAGCCCGTCGCTCGCCGGAGACGTGCAACTCGCCCGCTGGGTGGCGCACGCGGCGAGTGCGGTGCCCGGGGTCGCGGGGTTGAGCGGCGGCTGGTTTCTCGAGAGCGCGACGTTCGGCCCGGGCGACGTGGTCTGCGGCGTGAGGGTGCGCCGTGGCGATGGCGCGCTTTCGTTCGACCTGCACCTCATCGCCGAGGCCGCCGTGCCCGACCTGCTCGATCTGGCGCGGCGCGTGCGCGCGGCCGTGCGCCGCTCGGTCGAGGCGCTCGGCGCCGCGCGCGTGGCCGATATCGACATCGCGATCGATGACCTCAGCGCAAGCGGAGGTTAGCGGATGGACAGGCTCAATCGGGTGCTGGTGCTGATCGCCGACGTCGTGCTGCTCTTCGTGGCCGGCTCGGTCGCGGCGGTGGCGCTCGGCGCCGTGCCGCCGTCGTTCCGGTACACGCCATGGCTTTCGAGCGGCGTCGCGGCGCTCCATGGCGCTTCATCGGCCGTGCGCGCCTGGACCGCGGTGATCGCCGCGCTCGTCTTCCTGCTCGCCCTCGCGTTCGCCTGGTTCGAGCTGCGCCCGCGGTCCGGCCGGCGGCTCGTCATCAAGGACGACGATCTCGGTCAGGTCACCGTCGCGCGCGACAGCGTCCGCGAGATCGCAATCCACGAAGCCCGCCGCGTACCCGGCGTGCGCGACGTGCGCGCCCGGGTGAGCGGCGCCGCCGACGGCTTCCGCATCGAGCAGCACGTGACGGTGGATCCTTCGGTCAGCGTGCCCGAGCTGGCCCGCGCCCTGCAGGCCCGCGTCAAGCAGGCCGTCGAGCACCACATCGGTCGTCCCGTGGCCCAGGTCGACGTGGAAACCCGGCTCGCGCGTCCGGCCCCACGCCGCCGCGTCGAGTAGCCCCGCCGCTTGTTCGCGACCGGCCCGCCGCCTAGCTTCGGTTCGGCTGGGTCCGCGTGGTAAATGATGAAACCGCAATAATATACGAGCCCGCTTGTGATCATGCGTCAGGGACTGCTCTGGCTCTCCGAGCAGCAGCGCGTCTTCGACTTCGTGCGGCGGAACGGGGTGGCCCGCCGGTTCGCCTCCCGCTTCGTGGCCGGCGAAACGGTCGAGCAGGGCGTCGCGGCCGCTCAGGCACTCGCGGCGCGCGGCATCAGGGCATCGCTGGATCTCCTGGGTGAAAGCGTCACCGCCGAGCAGCAGGCGACCGCCGCGCGCGATCAGTACCTGCACCTGCTCGACCGGGAGGCCGCGTGTGGCGTCGAGGTCAACGTCTCCATCAAGCTCACCCAGATGGGGCTCGACATCGACGAAGCGCTCTGCGCGGCCAACCTCACCGCCATCCTCGAACGGGCGGAGCGCGCCGGTGGATTCGTGCGGATCGACATGGAGGGCTCGGACTACACCCAGCGCACGCTCGACTTCTACAAGCGGCGGCTGCACGACCGCTTCGGCGCCCATTGCGGCGTCGTCATCCAGGCGATGCTGCGCCGCTCGGCCGCGGACATCGACGACCTCATCGCGATGCGCGCGCGCGTCCGCCTCTGCAAGGGCGCCTATCTCGAGCCGCCGGACGTCGCCTTTCCCGACAAGGCCGACGTAGATCGCAACTACCACAAGCTCATGGAGCGGCTGCTGGCGGCGGGCAACTACCCCGCCATCGCCACCCATGACGAGGCGATGCTCATCGACGCACGGCGGTTCACCGCGGCGAACGACATCGCCGCCGACCGGTTCGAGTTTCAAATGCTCTACGGCGTGCGGCGCGACCTGCAGGAGCAGCTCCGCCGCGGCGGGTACCGCATGCGGGTGTACATTCCGTTCGGGACGCAGTGGTATCCCTATCTCATGCGCCGGCTCGCCGAGCGGCCCGCCAATATCGCCTTCATGCTCGGCAATCTCGTCAAGGAGTCGGCGCCGGGGCGGTAAGGAGCCCGTGTGAGCGAATTCACCCTGGGCGGTTATATGGCCAAGCACGATCGGGCCGCCGCCTTCGGCGGCTCCGATGGCCACGCCTACTCCGCCGCCATCTACGTGGACGAAGAGCCGGACGCGCGCGGCCGGTTCGGCGCGGCGCTGCTCTTCGTGCGCTGGTCGGCCGCCGGTGATCGGCCGGTGGGGCACGTCGAATCCCCGGTGCTGGCCTGGGGCAAGACGCCGGCGGAGGCCGACGAGCGGCTCCGCGCGCTTTCACTGTACGATGTGAAGGCCGCGCTCGACGAAGCCATCGCACACGCGCCGGGAGAGTGGTGACGGCGCTGCTCGGCCGCGTGCTCGGGCGCGACGGCGCGGTCTATCGGGTGGCGGCCCCGGAGGGCGAGGTGCGCGCCGTGGTGAGCGGCGCGCTCAAGCGCGCGCATGAGGAAAGCCGCGAAGGCGCGCGCGACCGCGAGGCGCCGAAGGTGGTGGTGGGCGACGTCGTCCGGCTCGAGCCCGAGCCGGGCGGCGAGCTCTTCCGCATTGCCGGCGTCGAGCCCCGGCGCTCGCTGCTCGAGCGGCGCACACCCGAAGGCCGCGGCACCCGGCCCGTCGCGGCCAACGTGGATCAGGTCGTCGTGGTGGCGGCAACCGTCGATCCCGCGCCGGTGCCTCAGCTCTTCGATCGGCTGCTGGTCCTGGCCGAGGCCGACTCGCTCCCCGCGATCGTGATCGTGAACAAGGTCGATCTCGACCCCGGCACCGCGCTGGCCGAGCGCATGCGCCGCGCGGGCTATGAGGTATTCGGCACGAGTGCACGGACGGGAGAGGGCCTCGATGCCCTGGCCGACCGGCTGCACCGGCGGACATCCGTCGTGACCGGGCCATCGGGCGTGGGAAAGTCGAGCCTGCTTAACGCCATCGAGCCGGGGCTCAGGCTCCGCACCGGCGAGATCAGCGCCAAGCTGCGGCGCGGCAAGCAGACCACCGTCTCGGCGGTGATGATTCCGCTCGCGCAAGGCGGGTTCCTGCTCGACACGCCGGGTTTCAGCGAGGTCGGCCTGTGGGACGTGGTGCCGCGCGAGCTGGCGAGCTGCTTTCCCGAAATGCGGCCCCTGATCAGCCGCTGCCGCTACGCCGACTGCCGTCACCTGGCCGAGCCGGGCTGCGCCGTGCGCGACGCCGTCGACCGCGGCGAGGTCGCCGCCGACCGCTACGAGAGCTACCGCGCGCTGCTCGGTGAGGCCGTGAGCCAGCAGAGCGCCTGGGAGTAGCCGGCCGTCAGCCCGCCGGCTTTCTGGTCCAACGGTTCCGGTCCCGCCGCTCCACCTTCTCCATCATCCGATCGAATGCGGCGTCGAGGTCGATGCCTTCACGGTTGGCCATGCAGATGAGCACGAACAGGACGTCGGCCATCTCCATGCCGAGATCGCCTTCGGGCTCGTCGCGCTTCTTGGTCTTCTGGCCGAAGCGGTGGTTCACCTCGCGCGCCAGCTCGCCCACTTCCTCGGCCAGCCGCGCGACGTTGGTGAGCGGATGGAAGTAGCCCTCTTCGAACTGGCTGATCCAGGCGTCGACCCGCCGCTGCGCCTCGGCGAGCGACATCAGGCGAGTGCCTGCGCCGGCGAGCGCTTGGCTGCGGTGGGCACACCCGTCCCGAGCGCCTCGATCAACGCGCGCATGAACTGAGGGAGGTCCGCCGGCGTCCGCGATGAGATGAGATTGCGGTCCACCACGACCGGGCTGTCCTCCCAGAGGAGCCCCGCATTGACCAGATCGTCCTTGATCGCCCCGACGCTCGTGCCGCGCCGGCCGCGCACGATGCCCGCCGAGATCGGCACCCAGCCGGCGTGACAGATGAAAGCCACCGGCTTTCCGGCCTCGAAGATCTCGCGGGTGAGCGCGAGCAGCTTGGGCGAGCGCCGCATGATGTCGGGCGCGTAGCCGCCCGGAATGACGAGTCCGTCGAAATCGGATCCGGAGAGCGCATCCACCTGCGCATCGACCGTGATCGGATAGCCCTTCTTACCCTGATAGGTGCGCTCGCCGGTGCCGGCCACGACCGTCCTCGCGCCCTCTTCCTCGAGCCGGATCTTGGGATACCACAGCTCGAGGTCCTCGTACAGCGGACCGGCAAAGAAAAGCACCGTGATTCCCTGCAATGACATGTTGCGCCTCCTGTTAGCGTGGGCGGAATATAGGGCGACCCTCACCGGCCCGCCCCCGCCGCACTATCTTCCGTGCATGCGCTCCCGCGACCGGATTCTCGCCAACCTCGATGGCATCTATCGAGATTCGTACGATCGCGCCAAGGCCTCGGGCGAGACCAATCGCATGGTGGACCTGGAGAGCGCCTACATGCGCGACCAACTCATGCTCGAGATCCTGCTCGACATCCGGGATCTCTTCTCCGTGGCACCCGCAGCGAGCGGCGGCTCCGCGCTCGAGCGGCTCCAGGCCCTGCGGCGCCTCACCTCGCGTCCCTGAACCGGAGCTCCATGGCCACACGCGCTTCCAGCCGAGCCCGCGCCGCCGCGAAGCCTCTGGACAAGGCTGACCTGCTCGAGCTCTACCGCATCATGCTGCTCTCGCGGCGCATCGACGACCGCGAGATCCAGCTCAAGCGCCAGAACCGCATCTTCTTCCAGATCTCGGGCGCGGGACACGAAGCGGTGCTCGCCGCTGCCTCCCGCGTGTTCCGGCCCGCATACGACTGGTTCTATCTCTACTATCGCGATCGCGCCCTCTGTCTCGGCCTCGGCATGACGGCCACCGAGCAGCTCCTCTCGGCCGTAGGTGCCGCCGCCGACCCGAACTCGGGCGGGCGCCAGATGCCATCGCACTGGGGCTACCGGGACCTCAACATCGTGAGCGTCTCAAGTCCTACCGGCACGCAGTTCCTCCAGGCGGTAGGCGCGGCCGAGGCGTGGCTGCGATACACCGGCGTGCCCGCGCTCGCCGAGCGCGATGACCGCTATCACGCCGACGAGGTGGTGCTCTGCTCCACCGGCGACGGCACCACGAGCGAGGGCGAGTTCTGGGAGGCGCTCAACACCGCCTGCAACCTCGCGCTTCCGGTCGTGTTCCTGGTGGAAGACAACGGCTACGCGATCTCGGTGCCTGTCGAAGTGAACACGGCGGGCGGATCCATTTCCAAGCTCGTGACCGGCTTTCCCGGACTGTTCATCGAGGAGGTCGACGGCTGCGACCTGCTCGCGTCGTACGAGACGCTGGCGCGGGCGCATGAGTACTGCCGCGCTCGAAAGGGCCCCGCGCTGGTCCATGCGCACGTCATCCGGCCCTACAGTCACTCGCTCTCGGACGACGAGGTGCAGTACCGCACCCCCGCCGAGCGCCAGGCCGATGCCGAGCGCGACCCGCTCCGCCGCTTTCCCGCCTATCTGCTGGCGGAAGGCATTGCCACTCAGGCAGAAATCGACGCGGTGAAGGAGCGGGTCGACGACGAGCTGCGGAGTGCCACGGAGGCGGCGCTCGCCGCACCGCAGCCCGCGCGTGACACGGTCTCTCACCACGTCTACTCGATGGAGGTGGACCCCACCTCCGAGCAGTTCGACACCGAGGACGACCCCCACTTCACGGGCGATCCGACGACCATGGTCGACCTGCTCAATGTCTGCTTGCGCGAGGAGATGGCGCGCGACCCCCGCATCCTCGTCTTCGGCGAGGACGTGGCCGACTGCAGCCGCGAGGAAAGTCTCGGCTCGGTGAAGGGGAAGGGCGGGGTCTTCAAGGTCACCTGGGGCCTGCAGCGCGCCTTCGGCAGCGACCGGGTCTACAATTCGCCGCTCGCGGAAGCCAACATCGTGGGGCGCGCCATCGGGCTCGCGCAGCGGGGGCTCAAGCCCGTGGTCGAGGTGCAGTTCTTCGACTACATCTGGCCGGCGTACATGCAGCTCCGCGACGAGCTGGCCACGATGCGGTGGCGCTCGAACAACGCGTGGTCCGCGCCGGTCGTAGTGCGGGTGAGTTACGGCGGATACCTCAAGGGCGGCGGTCCGTACCATTCGCAGACCGGCGCCGCCGTGTTCACCGGCGTGCCCGGGCTCCGCGTGATCTGTCCCGCCACTGCGCTCGATGCGAACGGCCTGCTTCGCACCGCCATCCGTTGCGAGGACCCGGTGCTCTTCCTGGAGCACAAACACCTCTATCGCCAGGCCTACAACAAGGCGCCGAATCCCGGCCCGAACTTCATGATTCCGTTCGGCAAGGCAAAGGTGGTGCGCGAGGGGAGTGATCTCAGCGTGATCACCTACGGCGCCGTGGTGCAGCGCGCGCTGGTGGCGGCCAAAGAGCTGGAGGCCGAGCGTGGGCTCAAGGTCGAGGTGCTCGATCTGCGCTCGCTCTCGCCGGTCGACTGGGCCGCGATCGAGGCCTCGGTGCGGAAGACCAACCGCGTGCTCGTGGCCTACGAGGATGCACTCTCGTGGGGGTACGGGGCGGAGATCGCCGCGCGCATTGCCGACCAGTCGTTCGCATGGCTGGACGCGCCGGTGCGCCGCCTGGCCGCGACGGACACCTTCGTGGCTTACGCGCCCGAGCTGGAAGAAGTGATCCTGCCGCAGGTCGGAACCTTGAAGCAGGCGATGAGCGAGCTGGCGGAGTTCTGATCGCTGGGCTTTCCCAGTGGACCAGATGGGCATAGATTAGTGCTCATCTGGTCCACCCGCGCCTGAGGGCCCATGACCGACATCCACAAGGTCGCCGAAATCCTGGGCGGCAACCTCCTCCGCGAGCGGGTGCGCACACCCACCGAGCTGCTTCGCCGGTTGCAGCGGGGGCTCCCCGCAAGCACCGCGCGCCGGGTCGCGCGGTACGTCGGCCGCTCGCCGGCCGAGGCACGGCGGGTCGAGCGTGTGGTGGCGCCGCGGGCCACACTCGAGCGGCGCCTCCGGGATGGGCAGCCGCTCACCCTGGAAGAGAGCGAGCGCGCCGAGCGCATCGCGCGGCTCATGGCGCTGGCCGAGCGGGTGCTCGAGTCGGCCGAGGAAGCCCGCGCCTTCCTGCAGACGCCGCACGCGCTGTTCGGCGGGCGGCCGCCCATCGAGCTCGCCCGCACGGACCTGGGCGCGCGCCAGGTCGAAGACGTGCTCTGGAAACTGGAGTACAGCCTGCCGGTCTGAGCGTGCTCGCGTATCGCACCTGCAAGGTCAAGTACGCGCCGCTCGACGGCACCGGCGCGGCGGAGCGGGGCGGCCGCTGGAACTCGCGCGGGCGCCCCGTCGTATACGCGGCCGTTAGCTACGCCAACACGCTGCTCGAGATCCTGGTGCACCGCGACGGCATACGCCTGCCCGGTGCGCACCACGTGGCGCAGCTCGACGTGCCGGACGGCGGGGTCGAGCGGCTGGCATCCGAGTCGCTCCCGGGGTGGGATGCCGAGGCATCGGCCGCGGCGCGCGCGTTCGGTGATCGCTGGCTCGCGGAACGCCGGAGCGTGGCGCTTCTCGTCCCCGCGATGGTTGCCCGTCCGTTTGAGCTGAACGTTCTCGTCAATCCTCTCCACCCCGACTTCGCGCGGGTGCTTGAGATTCAGCGCATCACCGTGCCGTGCGACGCCCGTCTGGCCGCCGGCGGGCTCGCCACTCCATGACGGCGCACGACGGCCGCCGTGCCGAAGAGTCGTTCGATCCCGAGAGCTGGGCCGACCTTCGCGCCCTGGGCCACCGCATGGTGGACGACATGCTGACTTGGCTGGAAACGGTGCGGGAGGTGAGGCGGATCGGAGCCGAGCTCAGCGCATCGCTTCTCTGACTTCGCCCGCCGCTGCGATCACGTTGTCCACGTCGCGCGAGAGCGCCTTGGCCTGCTGGGTGGCGTTGGTGAGGTCGCCCAGGACCGCATCGACGCCGGCCGAGCGGAGCCGGAGCAGATCGAATCGCACGTTCTGCATGGCGAGCACGCACGATTCGAGATGGCTCGCCACGAGACTGCGCCGGCTCCGAAGATCGCTGACCGTGTCGCGCTGCTTTTCGAGCAGCGCCAGCCGGCGGGCGCGCTCCGCGTCCTCCGGCTCCCGCTGGATGGCGGCGATACGATCGTCGAGATGGGCGAGGCCGCCGCTGTCCAGGTTGCTGTCCATCGCGTGCAATGTGCGCGCGAGGTCGGTGGCGCGGTTGTAGAGCCCGTCTACGGTGGCTGCGATCTCCGGCAGCAGCTCGCGCTCCGAGGCCGGCAGGCGATCGAGCAGCTTGTAGATCGCCTGCCGATCGCCGTGGGCCTGCATGATGACGGCGAGCTGCGCGCCGAACTCGTCCGCCTTGGGCGGTGCGAGCTGGCGCGGGAGTTTGCCGCCCTTCACCTGGGTGGATTCGAGCGCGTCCGGCGCGGGAGGGCGCATCAGCACGTCCCGCCAGCTATAGCCGGCCTGCCAGAGGAGTCCGTACCCTTTGAGCAGACCGATGCCGATGGCCGCGGTGGGGATCAGGAACCAGGGGTCCTGGATGCCGGTGGCGATGTTGATGAAAAAGAGGCCGCCCGAGACCGCCGCCCACCGGGCAAACTTCGCCCGCACCCTGAGCACGATCTGAGGCTCACCGGTGTCCGGAACCGCGCGGTCGTCGGTGGCGAGCGGGCGGGAGGTCCGTTGAATCGGTGCTCTGCCCGGGCTCGGTCTTGCGGTGCCCGGGCGCGTGCCGGGGCGCGGCAGACCCGGGCGCCCCGTGCCCGCCGCGGGGCCGGCGAGCGAGCGCCGGGCCGTGCCGTCGCGCGGCCTGCCCCCGGGCGCCGCGCGCCAGCCGAGTCCGGTCGGCCGGTAGCCGCCGACGTTCCGGCTCTCGAGCGCGCGGCGGAGCGCGTCGGCGCTGGGCCAGCGGTTCTCGGGATCCTTCTCGAGGCATCGGCTCACTGCGAGCGCAAGATCTTCGGGTGCGTCCGGGCGGTGCATCGCCACGTCCGGCGCGGGCTCCGTGATCTGCTTCATCAGGATGCCGGCAACCGTGGGCGCCTGGAACGGCAGCTCGCCCGTGAGCATCTGGTAGCCTACGATGCCGAGGCTGTAGAGATCGCTCCGGCCATCGATCTCACGCTCACCGGCCGCCTGCTCCGGGCTCATGAACGAGGGCGTGCCGATGGCGACTCCCGCACCGGTGAGCGTGGCGCCCGAGCTTCCGGAGAGCGCCTTCGCGATGCCGAAGTCGGTCACCATCACCCGGCCGCGGGTGCCCTCGAGCAGGATGTTGTCGGGCTTGATGTCGCGATGGATCACGCCCAGCGCGTGGGCGGCGCTCAGTGCGTCTGCCGTCTCGCGCATGATCCGGCGCACCTCTTCCACCGGGAGCCGGCCCCGCCGCTTGATGCGTGCGGCCACCGACTCGCCGTCGACGTAGCCCATGACGAAGTAGACCAGCCCCTCGCCGTCGCCGACGGTGTGGATCGGCACGATGTGCGGGTGAGAGAGGCGCGCCGCCGTCTGCGCCTCGCGGGTGAAGCGCTCGCGGATGTCGCTCTGGAAGGCAAGCTCGGGCGGGAGGACCTTGATCGCGACCCGGCGCTGCAAGCGCTCGTCGCGGGCGCGGTAGACAACACCCATGCCGCCGCGACCGATTTCCCCCTCGACGGTGTATGCCGTCCCGAGCGCCTTGGCAAGGCGTACCGGCAGCGGCTGGTCGGGTGGGTTGGTCATCGCGTGCGTTGCCTCACAGGTTCAGCCGAGCCGGTGCGCTAGATCGGTCGGGGGTCGAGCAGGGCGGGCAGCGCCATAGACGCGAGGAATCTGCGCGTATGTCCGGCCCGCGGCAACATGCGGGCGGATGCCGGCGCGCAAGCCGGCGCTCGCGGGCATCGCTGATCCGCATCCGGTGTCAATGTGGCAGCGCGTACTTCGCGGCCCGACATTTCAGGTATCTCAGGCCTTCGGCAGCACGAGGCAGGGGAACCGAGCCGCTCCGTAACTTGTTTAGGGGCAACAGCGAGTCGGCCCCCATGCATGGCACGCTGGATGCTTCGAGGGGCCGGCTCGCGTTTCATGCGTCATCCCGCCCTGCGAGGGGCATTGAGGAGCGATAGACAACATGGCTGAACGGCTGACCCTGCCGGTCCTCCCCTTGAGGGAGGTCGTACTCTTCCCTGGCGTCACCGCCCCCATCGGGGCCGGTCGGCCCGCCACGCTGCGCGCCATCGAAGCGGCACTCACCACGCCCGAGCGGCTGGTGTTCGCCGTGTCGCAGCGCCAGAACGTGGAGAGCGTCACCCCTGAAGCGTTGTACACCATCGGCACCATCGCGCGCATCGGGCAGATGCAGCGCGGGCTTTCGGGCATGCAGTTGCTGCTCCACGGCGAGCGGCGCGGGATCGCGCTGCACTACGGCGAGAAGGACGGCTACCTGCAGGCCGTGGTGCGCGATGCCGAGGAGCTATTGCCGCTCAACGCAGATGATGCGGCGTTCGTGGCCCTCCATCGCGAGGCGCGGCTTCGGGCGGCGGAGCTCGGGCAGAAGTCCGGGTTGCCGGAGGAGGTCGTCCAGCAGGTGCTGGCCGGCGTCAACGAGGCCGGGCGCTTTGCCGACCTCGTTGCCGGCTACATCGACATCACCCCGCAGCAGCGGCAGCAGCTCCTCGAGACTCTCTCGGTCGAGGAGCGGCTCCGGCGCGTGCTGGTGCACGTGCAGCGGCAGATCAGCCTGCTCGACGCGCAGGAGGACATCAAGTCGCAGGTCCAGGAGGAGCTGGGCGAGCGGCAGCGGGAGATGTTCCTGCGCGAGCAGTTGAAGCAGATCCGCAAGGAGCTGGGGGAGGACGAGGAGGGGAGCAGCGAGTTCGAGGAGCTGAAGCAGAAGCTCGAGGGGCTCGACCTCCCGGCCGAGGCCCGGAAGGAAGTGGACCGCGAGCTCGGGCGGCTCAGCCGGATCGGTCGTGAGTCGATGGAGTCGCAGGTCATCCGGACCTTCCTCGAGAACATCGCGGAGCTGCCATGGAACGTGCGCACCCAGGACCACCTGGACCTGCGCGAGGCCCAGCGCATCCTCGATGAGGACCACTATGCGCTAAGCGACGTGAAGGACCGGGTGCTCGAGTTCCTTGCGGTGCGGCAGCTCAGGGGCGCGGCGCGGCGCTCCGCCAGTCACGCCGAAAGCGACGAACCCGCCACCGACGGCAAGGGTGACGAGAAGGCCTTGAAGCACGATGCCGAAGTCGCGGCGGGCGAATCCACGGACACGCCGGTGGCCACCGCCACGGTGCCCGAGCCCAACCGGCCGGTCGCGGGCAACGAGGACGACAAGGTCTCCAAGGGCCCGATCCTGCTCTTCGTCGGACCCCCGGGCGTCGGCAAGACGTCCATTGCCAAGTCGATCGCGCGAGCGATGGGGCGGAAGTACGTCCGCATCTCGCTCGGCGGCGCGCGGGACGAGGCGGACATCCGCGGCCACCGGCGCACCTACGTCGGCGCCATGCCCGGCCGCATCGTGCAGGGAATGAAACAGGCCGGCACCAAGAATCCGGTCTTCCTGCTCGACGAGGTCGACAAGCTTGGCATCTCGTTCCAGGGCGACCCGGCGAGCGCGCTCCTCGAGGTGCTCGACCCGGCCCAGAACGATTCGTTCGTGGACCACTACCTCGGCGTGCCGTTCGACCTGAGCGAAGTGCTGTTCATCTGCACGGCCAACTTCATCCAGAGTATCCCGGGTCCGCTGCTGGACCGGATGGAGACGGTGGAGTTCTCCGGTTATACCGAGCGGGAGAAGCAGCAGATCGCGCGGCAGTATCTGATCCCGCGCCAGTTCATGGAGAACGGTGTCACGCCGGATCAGCTCGAGATCACCGACGAGGCATTGGCGGAGGTGATCACCGGCTACACCCGCGAGAGCGGGGTGCGGCAGCTCGAGCGCGAAATCGGGCGGCTCGCGCGGAAGGTGGCGCGGAAGATCGCCGCGCGCGACGTCGAGCGGCTCACCGTCGACAAGGCGATGGTGGATGATCTGCTCGGGCGGCCGCGGGTACACCCCGAGAAGGCGGCGCGGGAGGACGAGGTCGGAGTCGCGACCGGGATGTACTACACGCCGACGGGCGGTGACATCATGTTCGTCGAGGCGAGCACGATGCGCGGCAAGGGCGAGCTGGTGCTCACCGGCCAGTTGGGCGACGTGATGAAGGAATCGGCCCGGGCGGCGTGGACGTACGCCCGCTCGCACGCCGCCGCGCTTCAGATTCCGGACGAGATGTTCGACCGCGACATCCACGTCCACGTGCCCGCCGGCGCCATACCGAAGGACGGTCCCTCGGCCGGCGTCACGATGGCTTCGGCCATCGTCTCGGCGATGAGCGGCCGCGCGGTGCGGCACGACATCGCGATGACGGGCGAGATCACGCTTCGGGGGCGGGTGCTGCCGATCGGCGGCGTCAAGGAGAAGGTGCTGGGCGCCGTGCGGGCGGGGATCACCCGGGTCATTCTCCCCAAGGAGAACGAGCCTGACCTCGAGGATCTGCCGCAGGAGGTGCGCGACAAGCTCGACGTCTTCCTGGTGCAGGAGCTGGGCGAGGTGCTGGCGCTCACGCTCAGGGGAGCGTCGTTCCGCGAGGGACGGCTGCTCTTTGGCGACGAGGTCAATCCGCGGGACGTGGTGCCGCTCTCGCAGGGGTTCCGGCACTAGGCGTCGCAGGGAAACGCCGCCGCGAGGGCGCGATTGCGCAACGGGCTCCGCCGCCAGGCGGAGCCCGTTGCGTACCCGCTCGTCCCGCCGCCGTCCCGCTCATCCCGGAGGCCATTGCCGGGGCCGCGCGCGGCCGGTAGAGTCGACGGCGTGACCCACGCGCGCGTGCAGCAGTTCCGTCTTGCCGGCGAGGGCCCGGCCTTCTGGCTTGGCGCGCTCGCGATCTGGACGGTGCTCGGCACCCTCTCATTCTCCTACCGCTATCTCGACGACCTGACACGGGACCACGCCGGCACGCTCGGCATGCGGATGCTCGAGGAGTTCACCTCGGCGTACGTCGGGGTGGTCCTGATTGTCGGAGTGGTCTGGCTGGCGCGCCGCCACCCGCTCACCCGCGCCACCTGGTACAGGGCCCTGCCGGTGCACGCGGCGGGGTTTGTCGCCTTCACGATCGCGTTCACCACGCTCCGCTGGGCCAGCCGCAGCGCGCTCGCGCCGCTCGTCGGCCTCGGCCCATACGACTACGGCCGGTTCCCCACCCGCTTCTTCATGGAGGCGCAGAACGACGTCATCTGCTACGCCCTCGTGCTCGGCGCGCTCGCGCTGCTCGACGCGCACCGGAGCCGCCGGGCGCGCGAGCGGCGGGAGGAGGAACTGCGCCGCCACCTGGTGGAGGCCCAGCTCCGGAATCTCCGGCTCCAGCTCCAGCCGCACTTCCTGTTCAACGCGCTCAATACGATCTCGCAAACCATGTATCACGACCCCTCGGCGGCCGACGAGATGATCGGCCATCTGGCCGAGCTGCTGCGCCAATCGCTGCGCACGACGCAGACGCAGGAGGTACCGCTCGCGGAGGAGCTGGAGCTGCTCGAGTGCTACGCGGCCATCATGCGGGCCCGCTTCGGTGACGACCTCGCGATCGTGATCGACGTGGCGGCCGACACGCTCGGGGCGCTGGTACCCTCGGTCCTGCTGCAGCCGCTGGTGGAGAACGCGGTGCGGCATGGGAACGCCACGCGCGTGGGTCGCGGCCGCATCGACGTGCGCGCCTGGCGCGAGGGCGGGCAGCTGGCGCTCGAAGTCGAGGACGACGGCGCGGCGAGCGAAGCCCGCGACGGCGCCGATGGCGCGGCGGCGGGAGCGGCGCGCACGACACCTGGAGTCGGGCTCACCGCGACCGCAGAGCGGCTCACGCTGCTCTTCGGCAGCGATCACGAATTCCGCGTGGGGGCCGTGCCCGGCCGGGGCTTTGTCGCGGAAATGCGCCTCCCGTTCCGGCTGGCGCCTGCTGCCACACTGGACCGCCGGCCGCTCGCACCGCATGCGCACGCTGATCGTTGACGACGAAGCGCCGGCGCGCCTCAAATTGCGCGCACTGCTCGGCGCGGAAGCGGACGTCGATATCGCGGGCGAGGCGAGGAACGGCGCCGAGGCGGTGGAGCTCGTGCGGTCCACCAAAGCGGACCTCGTGTTCCTCGACGTGCAGATGCCGCTGCTGGACGGCTTCGGTGTGGTGGAGCAGGTGGGTCCCGAGGCGATGCCCCCGGTGGTGTTCGTGACGGCATTCGACGAGCACGCGGTGCGCGCCTTCGAGGTCCATGCGCTCGACTACTTGCTGAAGCCGGTCACACCGCAGCGATTCCGGAGCGCGCTGGCGCGCGTGCGAGCGCACCTGGCGCAGCGCTCGGCGAGCGATGCGGCCGCCACCGTCGAGCGACTGCGGGAGCTGCTGGCTGGCGCGGGGCGGGGCGGCTATCTCCGGCGAGTGATGGTGCAGGATGGACGCCGCGCGCTCCTGCTCCCCGTCGAGCAGATCGAGCGAATCGAGGGGGATCGGAACTACGTTCGGCTGCACGCAGGCGCAGGCGCAGGCGCGGGCGCGGGGGCAGGCGGGGCCGCCGTGGCCTACATGCTCCGCGCCACGCTCGGTGAATTCGAGCGGCGGCTCGACCCGCAGCAGTTTCTGCGGATCAACAAGGGCGACATCGTGCGGCTCGACGCGATCCGGGAACTGCACCCCTGGTCGCACGGCGACTACCGCATCGTGCTCGCGAGCGGCGCCACGCTCACCTGGAGCCGGCGGTACCGGAGCCGTGGCGGCGACGCGTTCGGCCCCGGCGCGCGGTGCTGAGGACGCCTACACCCGTGCGTTGCGGTCGATCATTCCCGGATGCCAGGCCGGGTCCCACGCGAGCCGCGTTTCCACCGTCTGGATGCCTTCCACGGTCAGGGCGGCCCGGCGAATGCCGTCCGTGATGATGCGTTCCATGGGGCACCCGGGCACGGTCAACGTATGGACGATCCGTGCGGTCCCGCCGTCGATTTCCATCTCGTACACCAGCCCCATCGTGACGATATCGAGCCCGACCTCGGGATCAATCACCGTGGCGAGCGCCCGGCGCAGGTCGTCGAGTCGGGTCATCGCCGCGTGATCCGAACGCGCCAGACCTCCGGCCCCTCCGCCTCGTACAACCAATCGAAACTCTCCGGCCGCTCCGCCGCGAACTGGTAGCGAAGCGGACGGGGGTCGTGGTCGTTGATGATCACCAGCGATTGCCCGCCGGAGAGGTCGTCGAAGGCACGGAAGATGGCCGGGTGCTTTTCGCGAGGCGGAATCAGGCGAACGTCGAGTTCGAGCGTTTGAGCTGACATTGATATGGTTCTCCCAAATGAAAAGAAGTGGAGTCGTGTCGTGGTCACGTGGCGCGGCGGATCCGCACGAGCACGCGGTCCTGCCGGGTCTCATCCACCTCGAAGTCGAACCCGCGCTCCACCAGAATGGGAAGCAGGAAATGCGGCACGCGCGCGTTCACCTGGACGAGCGTGTGACCTGCGGGAAGGGTCTCGAGGGCGGTGAGCGTGTGGAGCATCGGTTGGGGCGGCTCGAGGTTGCGGACGTCGAGCCAGACCATGTCGCCGGGTAGCTCCTGCGGGCCTGGCGTGGTCGGAGCGCGCGGAGGCGGCTCGCCGACAGCGGCTGCCGGCGCGGGCTCCGCCTCGGCGCCGCCCGGGCGCGCATTGTTCTTTGCCGGGCGCCAGAACCAGACCGACCAATCCCCAGCATCATCGGCGCCGGCCTCGTGGACGAGGCCGTGCTTCGCGAGTACGGCGTAAAGCGGTACCGGCTCGAAGATCGCGCGCACCCGGAGTACCTCCTCCGGGCCCAGAGCGCGCACCGCTCGCATGATCGTCGCGAACGGCTCGCGGCCGGCGCGAAGATCTTCCCGCACGTCGACCACGACGACGCGCCGCCCGCCCGGGTGGCGACGCTCCGGGGGCTCGGCGCTCGCTGCGCGTGCCCCGGAGTCCGAGCCGTCGAGCGGAGTTGGGGGTGCGGCCGGATTCCGCCCGGCCGGCGTCGAGCCGATCCCGAGCGCCGCGTTCAGCTCCGCCGCCAGTCCCGCGGCGCTCACGTGGGCCATCCGGGCCGCCTGCTCGACCGTGACGAGGCGCGCCATGACGCGCCGCATCGCGGGAATCCGGAGCTTGGCGAAATGGGGTGAGTGGCGGGCGAACACCTCGACCAGCGTGTCGTCGCGCGCGAGCACGTCGCTCACGCGGTCGGTGGGAGCGATCGGGCGGGGGGCTGAGGGGGTCTTCATGCTGGCGCTCCCCTGCCGGCCCTGGTGGGTACGCCGCCGAGTGCCAGGGGCGCGGACGCGGGGCGGCCGAGTACCACGCGTGCGAGCTGCAGCGCGAAGACGAGCACACCTGCGAGGAGCAGCACCGCGCCGCATCGGGCCGCATGCACCGAGCCGGCGAGGATTCCGCCGGTCAGCAGAACGATGGCGGCGGTCATGAGCCCGAGTTGCACGAGCGCGAGGCGCGCCGAGTAGAGCTGCGCTACGGCCGGCACAGGCTGCCTGCCCATGCGGTCGCGGAAGCGAGCCGTCCACGCGAGCAGCGGCACGATCTTGTAGAACATCCCGGCGACATAGAGCACGACCCCTCCGAGGAGTCCCACCGCAACGTACGCGGTGGCCACGCGTGCGAGCGGGCCCGCCCCCGCAAGCGCGGCCGGCCCGAGGACGGCGCTCACGGCGAGAAACGCCAGGGCGACCGCGGCGAAGCGCAACCCGACATCGATGTCCCGCCGCATGCGTGCGTGATAGAACGCGCCGGCCTGCCGGAGGAAACACGCGAGCCCGCCCTCGAGCAGCAGGGCGCCGGTCCAGACCGGGATTCGCCGGCCGGTCACGAGGCCGGCGCCAAGGACCGCGACGCCGGCGGCGAGGAGCGCGAGCGCGCGCCGCGTCCAGCGCGTGTCCGCGCCATGCGCCAGCAGGAACATCGGCAGCAGGCGATGCGAGATGCCGACGATCATGATGAGGACCCACCCCACGATCGCGACGTGCAGGTGCGTGGCGAGCACGCGGAGGCGGGTCGCCGCGATGAACCCGGTGTGCAGGTTGTGGAGCAGCAGGATGCCGAGCCCGAGCGTCGAGGCGAGGAATGTGAGCGCCAGCGCAACGGCGGCCCAGGTCACGTCGCGGGTCCGGGCACGCGCCAACGACGCGGCGAAGTTCGCTCCGGCGAGCACGACGCCGGTGCCCACGAGGGTGATGCCGGCGTGTCGCAGCGTCATCCCGCCCGTCGCGATTCCCACGGCGAAGAGTGCCACCCCCGGCACGAAGGTCCAGAAGCCGGCCTGCGCCACCACGACGGAGCGCACCGGAACGCCGAGCGCCACCGGCAGGAACTGGTAAAGCGCGCCGAAGATCGCCGTCGTGAGCCAGCCGAGCGTGAAGAGGTGCGTAACGCCCGCGACTCGCGGGTTGAGGTACGCGCCCGCCGCGAGCGCGGGCGCGATCCACACGACGCCGGCAGCCCCGGCCAGGAGGTAAAGCGTCGCCGCCGCGAAGTGCTGGCCCGCGAGTCGGATCGAGGCGGGAGCCGGGGTGAGCACGCCCGGCGATTTCGCGGCGCTCGTCATGCCGGCCCCCCGGGTGCGGCGTCCGGGCGCACGTGGCGCCACCCGAGCCCCGCCGCGACGCCGTGCGCGACGGCTTCGAACGCGCCGGCCGCTGCGCTCGTGGGGCGCGCAATGACCGTCGGCGTGCCGGCATCGCCTTCGGCGACCATGCCCGGATCAAAGGGCACCTCGCCCAGCAGCGGCACCGCGAGCTCATTCGCCAATGTCGGGCCTGCGCCCCGCCCGAACGCGCCGGTCATGTTCTCCACCACGCCGAGCACCGTCACGTCAAGCGCGCGGAACATCTCGGCGGCTTTGCGCGCCTCGGCGGCGGCGACGCGCGGCGGCTGGGTGACGATCACCGCGCCGGAAAGCACGATGGTCTGCGCCAGACTGAGCGGCACGTCGCCGGTGCCCGGCGGCAGATCGATCACGAGCACGTCGAGCTCGGGCCACGCGACCCCGCGCGCGAACTGGCGCACCGCCTTGGACACCATCGGCCCGCGCCAGATGGCGGGCGATCGCTCGCCGAGAAAAAAGCCGAAGCTGATGAGCGGCAGGCCGTGCGCCTCGAGCGGCACGATGTGCTTCTCGGGGCTCAGGCGCACGCGGCGAGCGCCGTCCTCGATGCCGAGGAGCATGGGAAGGCTCGGACCGTAGATGTCCGCGTCCAGCAGCCCGGTGCGCAGCCCTTCGCGCGCGAGCACCACGGCCAGATTGGCCGCAACGGTGCTCTTGCCCACGCCGCCCTTGCCGGCGCCGACCGCGACCACGTGCTTCACCGCGGCCAGGCGCACCTGGTCCGCCCACGGATCCCGGCCGCCGGTGCCCCCGCGCGGCGGCTCGGCACCCGGCGGCACGATCTCAACGGCCACCGCGGTCGCGCCGATCGCTTGCAGGGCCGCCGTGATGCTCTCCCGGAGCTTCAGCGGCGTGCCCGCGTCGTGGGTGCGGACCGCGAGCCGCACCTTCGCGCGCCCGTCGCAGACGCTCACGTGTTCCACCATTCCGAAGGAGACGAGATCGCGGCTCAGGCCCGGATAGCACACGTGGCGCAAGGCATCGCGCACGCGCTCGCTTGTGAGCGCCGGCTCCGGCGCCGGGCGCTGGCGATCGTCCGGTCGAGCAGCGTCCCGCTCCGTCACGACGGCCCCCGCCGCGCCAGGTATTCGCGAAGCGCGAGCGCCGCATTGTGCTCGGTGTCCCGCGCGCCGTACACCAGCGTCACGGGCCCGTGGCGCGCCGCCTCCCGGAGCGGCGCGAGGGCCTCGTCGTGCGCGCGCAGCTCGGCGAAGTAGCGACGCTTGAACTCCGCCCACTTCGCCGGATCGTGGCCGAACCACCGCCGGAGCGCCGGGCTCGGCGCCACGTCCTTGAGCCATGCGTCCAGCCGCAGATCGGCCTTGCGAACGCCGCGAGGCCAGAGACGCTCCACGAGAAACCGGCGGCCGTCCGCCCGGTCCGGCGCCTCATAGGCGCGCTTCAACCGGAACTCGCGCGTCATGTCCCCTCGGCCGCCGCGCGGACAGCCGTACACAGCACGTCCGGGTCGATCCCGTCGCGGCGAGCGGCCGCCTCAACGCTGACGGACCCGCCGCAGCACGGGTCCACGCCGAAGCGCTGGAAGACGGCGCGGGTCGCGGGGTAGCGTTCGATGATCTCATGCACCGTTGCACTGCAGTCCAGAACTCGCGTGTTTGTCGTCATACTTTGCTCCTCGCATGCGTGTCAGGGGTGTTGCGGGCGCCCGGACCAGGCGCCCGCAGCGCCGTGTCGGCGAACGCCGTTTCGTCCAGCGGCCCGAGCGCATCCATCAGCGGGCAGTCGCCGGTGGGGCCGTGGGCCCGGCAGCGGCCCGCCAGGTGCGCAAGCGCGCGCCTGATCCGGTCGAGGTCGCGCATCTTCTCGTCGATCTCGTGGATCTTGCGCGACGCGCGCGCCTTCACGTCGGCCGCCGTGGTGTGCGGATCGAGCCGGAGCGCCAGCAGCTCGGCGATTTCGGCCAGCGTGAACCCCAGCTCCTGCGCGCGCCGGATGAAGCGGAGGCGGTCAAGCGCCGCGGGCGTGAACTCGCGATACCCCGAGCTCCGCCGGGCGGCGGCCGGCAGCAGGCGGCGGCGCTCGTAGTAGCGGACCGTCTGGACGCCGACGCCGGCGCGGCGCGCCAGCTCGCCGATGGTCATGTTCCGGTTGCGGGTTGCCGGTTCCGTCATGGTGCCTCTCCGTTCGTTCCTCAGCATAGACCTTGTACCGTGGTATAGAGTCAAGGGCCGATTTCCGCGCCATCCGCGCGACTGGTCCCGCCCCGGTCCCGGTCGTCCCGGATCGCTTGGCCCCCCACCCGGCCGCCGCTATCGTGTGCGGCAGCACTCACCGGAAGGCTTCCGTGATCCGTTCGCCGATCGCCGCCGCGCTCGCCGCACTCGCGATGCTGGCCGTGCCCGGCCTCGCGCTCGCCCAGCAACACCCCCCGGAGGCAGCGGCGCCCGCGGCCGGCTCAGCGGCGGCCGCCGGTGACTGGCCCGAATACGGGCGCGACGCGCTCGGCAGCCGGTGGTCGCGCCTCACGCAGATCAATCGCGAGAACGTTCAGCGCCTCGTGCCGGCATGGCACATCCATACCGGCGAGTCGGATCCTGAGCACGCAGCCAAACATCGGACGTCGTTCGAGTCCACGCCGGTGGTGGCGAACGGCACGATGTACGTCACGACCCCGACGGGCCGAGTCCTGGCGCTCGAGCCGGAGACCGGGCGCACGCGCTGGACGTTCGATCCGCACATGGACCGTTCGATACGATTCGGGGACTTCGTCAACCGTGGTGTGAGCACGTGGACGGATCCGGAGGCGAGGCCGGGCGCCGCATGCGCGCGTCGAGTGTACGACACCCCGATTGACGGGCGACTCATCGCGCTCGACGCGGTCAGCGGCAAGCCATGCGCGGGATTCGGAACGGGGGGGACGGTCGACCTGCACCGGGGGCTCCGCAACGCGCCGTACGAGCCCGCGGAATACGAGGTCACGTCCCCGCCCGCCGTGGTGAACGGCGTCGTCGTGGTGGGCTCCGCCGTCTCGGACAACAATCGCGCCCATGCGGCGAGCGGCGAGGTGCGCGGATACGATGCGCGCACCGGCGCACTGCGCTGGACCTGGGATCCGGTGCCCCAGCGTCCCGACGATCCGGCATACGCTACCTGGCAGGGCGCGGGCGCTCATCATACCGGTGCCGCGAATGCGTGGTCCGTCATCGCCGGCGATCCCGCCCGGGATCTCGTCTTCGTGCCGACCAGTTCGCCGAGCCCCGACTACTACGGCGGCGAGCGGCTTGGCAGCAACCGGTACGCCAACTCGGTCGTGGCGCTCCGCGCGTCGACCGGCGCGCTGGTCTGGGCATTTCAGACCGTACATCACGATCTCTGGGACTACGACAACGCGGCGCCGCCGGCGCTGGTGACGGTGCGGCGCGGCGGCCGCGATGTTCCGGCAGTCGTGGAGGCGACGAAGACGGGCATGCTCTACGTGCTGAACCGGGAGACCGGCGCGCCGCTCTTTCCCGTGGAGGAACGGCGGGTCCCGCCGAGCACCGTGCCCGGCGAGCGCGCGTGGCCCACGCAGCCGTTCTCCACCCTCCCGGCGCTGAGCCCGGGGCGGCTCGATCCGGACAGCGTGTTCGGCCTCAACGGCGCTGACCGCGCCGCCTGCCGCGCGATGGTGTCGGGGCTTCGGAACGAGGGGATCTTCACGCCGCCAAGTTTCGATGGGACGGTGGCACTGCCGGCGAACGTTGGAGGCGCGCACTGGGGCGGTGTTGCGTACGATCCGGGGCGACAAATCGTGGTGGCACCGGTCAATCGAATCGCCGCGGTGGTCCAGCTCTTTCGTGCGGAGACGGTGCCGGAGGACTCGCTGCGCGCCACCGGCGAGCGGCTGGGCTACGAAACCACGCGCATGCGGGGCACGCCGTACATCATGCGTCGGCGATTGCTGCTCGCGCCGTCCGGGATTCCGTGCACGCCACCGCCGTTCGGCGCGCTGGTCGCCGTCAGCCTCGCAACGGGCAAGAAGCTGTGGGAGGTGCCGCTCGGCTCGCTGAACGGATTCCTCCACCCGGCACCCGCGGATTCGGCTGCGCTCGCCGGGCTCGGCTCGCCCAACCTGGGCGGTGCGATCGCGACGGCGGGCGGCCTCGTGTTCGTCGCGGCGACGCTCGACCGCCAGCTACGCGCCTTCGACATCGAGACCGGGCGCGAGCTCTGGCATGCGTCGCTCCCGGCCGGCGGCAAGGCGACGCCGATGACATTCGAGGGACGCGACGGGCGACAGTACGTCGTGATCGCGGCCGGCGGCGACGGCGAATACTTCGGGAGCGGGGATGACGTCCTCGCGTTCGCGCTGCCGCCGGCGGGTTCCGACCCGAGGGGAGTCGGCGCCGAGTAGGGAGTTACGGAAATTGGGCGCCATCCCCGAACGGATCGCCCGGCGGTGCGGGAAGCGGCGCCGCCGACGGCAGCCGCCGGTCCTTCTGCCAAGCCGCGATCTCGGCGGCGATCGCCTGCCAGTGGGCGCGGCCGAGCACCGAAGCTGCGGTCCCGCCTCCCGTCGCGCGACCTCGCGCCGCGGCCTCGCCGTGGAGCGTGCCGAGCGTGAGCTCGACCGTGGCGCGGACATCGGGCGCGGCGGCGGTATCGGCGGCGAGCTCGAGGAGGCGGCCGACCAGGACGCGTTGGACGGCGCGGCGGAGCCCGGCGTCGCGCGGATTGCGGTCGGCCCGGGTATCCCACACACTCCGCTTCACCTGGGCCAGCAGCTCCGGGAGGCCGAGCGCCGCGGGATCGTGGGCGGACTGCTGCACAAGGCGCGCGAGCCGCTCGCGCTGGAGGATTGGGTCGAGGATGAGCCCGGCGAGCGTGGCCGCCGCACCGAACTCGTCGAACTCGGGCCTGGTGCGCGACGCGAGCAGCTCGCTCGAGGTGTCGTAGCCGAACGGGCGCGGCCCGAGCAGTGTGAGAATCGTGTCCGGGATCGCGAGCTCGGCCGGCTGAACGGCGGCGAGGAGCTGCGCGAGCGCTGCCCGCTGCCGCGCGCCCGGCACGGGCCGCGTCGCCTGCTGGCCGTCTCCCGCGACGGCGTTCTGGTACTCGACCCCGCCGATCGTCTTGGCGGCCGACGACGCGGCGAAGCGGTGGAAGAAGTAGAGCCGCGCGAAGCGCTCCTGCAGCGTCGCCACCGGCTCGCCCGGGTGGATGCTGGCAAGACCGAAGCGGCGCATCGCGGCGCGGCGGACCGCCATCTGGCGGGCGAGGAACTGCTCGGGCGTGGCCTCGTCGTCCCAGAGGCTCACCCGCGGGTCGCTGGCATAGTCGGGCCGCGCGTCGTCGTCGCTCAGGAAGAGCAGTCCCTCGCGCAGCCCTTCGGCCACGATGGCGCGGAGCGAATCGGCCTCGTGCTCAGGCGGGAAGATGCCGTAGCCCCAGCGGACGGAGAGGACGTCGTAGTCGCCAGGCCCGGTGGCGTAGGGGTCGCTCACGTCGATGTCGCCCTTCTCGTCGAGCGTCACGCGCGGCGCCGGATAGTCCATCACCGAGCCGCGCCCCGGAGTCGCGGCGCCGTAGGTCGACGCGATGTAGTTATGCGCCATGCCGAGCGTATGGCCGATCTCGTGGGCGGTCACCTGGCGCACGCGGCCGAGCACGAAGTGCGTATCGGCGGCGGTCTCGGCGCCGGCGAGTGCCGCTACGATGCCGTACGACGTGCGCCCGCGGTGTGAATCGAGCCGCGCCATCCCCTTGATCATCTCGCCGGTGCGCGGGTCGATGAGCCCGCCGCCGATGCTCCAGCCGATCTCGTTCCGGTTTTCCCACTGCACCACGTTGTAGCGGATGTCCATGGGGTCCACGCTGTCCGGGAGCAGCTCCACGCGGAAGGCGCCTTTGAGACCAGCCTTGTCGAACGCCTGCGTCCAGAAGCGCGCGCCCTCCAGCGCCGCAGTGCGGAGCGGCTCGGGGATGCCGCGGTCCACGTAGTACACGATCGGGTTCCTGATCGGGCTCGAGGGATCGGCCGGGTTCACCCGCGTCAGGCGATGGCGCGCGATCCAGCGGCGCACGAGCGGCTGGTCTACGGGCTGGGCGTAGTCCTTGAACGTGATGCCGAAGTAATTCATGCGCGGGTCGAGCTCGCGCGGCCGGTAGCCGCTGTCGGGCAGCTCGGTGAGTGTCACGTGCTGGCGCAGGGTGAGCGAGCGGCCGTCGGGCGCGATGGCGGAGGCGATATGCCCGGGGCGGTCGCGCGCCTCGAAGGTGAGCGCGGCCTCGAGCTCGGTGTTCCTGGGGAACGCGCGCGTGTCCGGCTCGTAGATGTACGAGCGATCGCGCGAGAGGACGTACGCGCCCTGCTTCGCATCGGCCAGCGCGCCGGTCACGTCGATCCAGTCGTGGATCAGGAAATCGGTGGCGTCCACCAGCACCCGCCCGCCTTCTTCCGCCGCCAGCGGCAGCGCCGCCACCGCGCTGGGCGCGAACGCCTCGGCGACCGACCGCGCGTGCGCCGGGTTATCGGTGAAGCTGCTCCGGTAGTTCCAGTTCTCGAAGATCACCACCTGCTTGCGTCCGTGTGGCTCGAAGCGGGCGACGTTGCAGTTGCCCGTGGCGCCGCGGTCTAGCCCCACCGGATTCGAGCCGAGGCCGGCGGCGAGGGTGACGCAGTCGAGGAGGCGGATGCCGTCGCGCGGGAGCTCGAGCAGGAGCTGGCCGGTTTTCGGGTCGAGCACGAACGGCACGAAGCCGTCATGCCGCACGAGGCCGGCGGTGCGCGCCGCGATCGTGGGGAGCGGAGCCGGCGGCGCCTGGGCGGGTGCGGCCGGCGCGGCCGGATTCTGCTGCACGGCGAGTCCCGCGGCGGCGAGCGCGAGCGCGGCCAGCATCATGGCGACGAGCACCTCGAGTGGGGAGTGAGTGGTTGCGGCGCGCCGTGCGGGTAGCGCGTGCCGCCGGACGGCCCTACGCTTGGGGGCCCGCCGCGGAAGGCCGCGGCCGGGCTGGTCCTTCACCCTCGGAGGAACGCATCAATGCCGACCCCGCAAGCTGCCGTCGTCGTCCTCTACAACGCGCCGCGCGATCCGGCGGCCTTCGAACGCTACTATGCGGCCACGCACATCCCGCTGGTCGAGCGACACGCGAAGGAGATCGGCTTTACCAGGGCAGAGCTGGTGAAGTTCACGGGTGGATTGGACGGGTCCGCGGCGCCGTACTACCGCAAGGCGGAGCTCTGGTTTCCCTCGGAGGACGCGCTGCGCAAGGGGATCGGCACGCCGGGATTCCAGGCGGTGGCCGGAGACCTCGCCAACTTTGCGACGGGCGGCGTGCTCGCCGCGATCTCGGTGGAATCGCCTAGCTGAGCGGACGCCGCGCGAACGCCGCCTCGAGCGCCGTGATCATCCGCTCGAGGCGGGTCATCGCGGGCTCGTCGGGTGCGGGGCCTGAACCGATCCAGACCGCGGCCTCGCGGGCGATCGCCTTCACCTCGGCAAGGCCGCACGAGCCGGCCGAAGCCGCGAGTCCAAGCAACAGCTCCTTGAGCGAACCAGCGGCGCCCGCGGCATCGCGGCCGAAGCTCGCGATAGCGCGGCGCAACTCGGCGAGGTGCTCGGGCGCCTTGGCGACGCAGTCGAGATGCGACTGGCGCCTCAAATTGGCCTGATTGGCCGTGGCGTTCATCATAGGGACCTCACGGGGGAGTGAGCGCTCCGAACCGGCGGGAGCCGTGCTAGACGGAGCTTCGCCAGCGCTCGAAGGTCAGCCGGGCCGACGCCACGAAGGCAGGCGCGGTGCTCCAGTGGCCATGGACGTCCGAGTCCTTCCGATAGGCGAGCACCGCACTCCGTTCATCCACGATACAGACGATCGGCGTTCCTGGCCAGTCAAAGGCTGTTCCCGCGGGGCCGCCGGGGCGCGGCTCGACGGCGCGGACGGCAGCAAAATCAAGGCTTGCCGGCCCGGTCGAGAGGAGCGCAATCGCGGCGCCGGCCCCCGCGGCGCGCCGGAGCACAGGTGCCAGCAGCGGATACGCCTCCGGCGGCGCGAGCAGCCACACGCTCCGAGTAGCCCGGGCAACGTCGTGCGAAATGAGCTGAAGGACCGCGCGGGGAGAGGAGACCTCGACCACGGTGGGGGGCGCCGGCACCGCGAGCGCGTCGAGATCGGCGCTCAGCCGGTCGAGGGCCTGGCCGTGCTCGTTGGCGATGCGCCCGACGAGCGCCGTCGTATCCTCGGGCTGGTAGCGCTTGGGGCGGCCGCCTTCTACGCGCGCCGCGCCTTTGGTCACGAGCCCCTCGAGGGCGCTGTACACGTTGGCGCGGGCGAGCCCCGCTGCACGCGCAATGGCGTACCCGGTGCCGGGGCCGCCCGTGAGCAGCACCTCGTAGACCAGGCTTTCAGTGGGAGTAAAGCCGAACGGGGTGAGATCGATTCGCGGCATGTCCCGTAGTTTGAGATGCTACGCCGCGTGGGTCAAGCTCCGAGGCCGATCACGTCCTGCTGCTGATCACGCGTATTCGATGTACCAGCCGAGCAGCTTGGCGATGAGTGACAGGCGGAAGGTTACGTCCGCCTCGCGCTCGTCCTGGCTCTTGGGGTCGACGAGCAGCGGATACCAGTGGTAGGTGATCTTATTGAGCGCTTTCGGCTGACTGCGCAGCGCCTTGGGCGACCAGACGCCGCGTTCGTCGCAGTCGCGGAGCAGGCGGGCGAGCACGCGAGTGGCCACCGGTGCGGTGTGCAGCGCACCGATGCGCGCGAGCAGCTCGATGTAGTAGAGCGCGAGCGGAATGTCGGCCGCCATGCCCTTGGAGTCGGCCACGATCGGGTCGCCCAGGAGCAGGTGGGCCGGCTTCACCAGCTTGCGGCCGAGCTGTACGGCGAACGCCTTCTTCGGCGCGGGCTGCGCGAGATAGTGGCCGAGCCGCTCGGTGAAGCCCGCCCGCTCGCGCTGCAAGTTCGGCATCGCGGCGATCATTGCGACCGAGTACCAGCTTGGCGGGTGCGCCTCGGGGTGGAGCACCATTGTGGCGCCCGACTTGGTGAAGGGTCGCTCGGCCAGCGGGCTCCGGAGAAACTGGGATATGCCGTTCGCGATGCGATGGCCCGAGCCGCGGAGCCGCGGGTCCTCGCCATGGCCCGCCTCCGCAAGGGCGGCGGAGGCGGCCTCGCGGATCTGTTCGCGCACCCACTCGCCGGCGGCCGGCTCGGCGGCCACGAGCTTCTGCGATTCGAAGAGCAGGGCCGGGTTTTCGTCTCGGCTCAGGAGGCGGAAAAGGATGCGGTCCGCCAGCTTGAACCGGCGATCATCCAAGGGCCATGCGAGCTGGAGGAGCCGGCGGTACTGAGGAATGGTGCCGACGTCCTTGATTCCCTGCGCCGCCGAAGGGGCGAGGCCCAGGAGATTCCCGCCCCAGACGCCGGTGTCTTTCTGCTTCTTCACGACCGCGAGAGCGGCCTTGGAGGTGAGGATGGCGGCCCCGGCAGCCTGGAGGGCTTCGGGCGGAGCGTATCCTTCGGGCGCCAGCTCGCGGTAAGTCCGGTACCGGATCGACGCGCCCCCGTGCTCAACGAGCCACGCGAGCGGAATCCGGTGCTGGTTTGGCAGTTCCAGAGGCGCTCCGGGGCGACGATGGGGCCCGAAACCGATGGCCGGGGATTAAACGGGCGCAAAGATACTCGGGGACTTGGAGTTACGCTACTCGGCCCGGCTCGGCAGCCGGGGATGGGTGAGCTATGAGGCTGAGCGGCAGGGAGTTAGATACGCACCCACGGCTGGCGGCGGCGTTTGGCTAGTCCGTCTCAACCGCCGAATGTGATCTCGATGCCGGCCTGGAACTGGCTGAACCTCTGCTTGAGCTGATCGAAATAGTAAGGCTCGATTTCGTAGCCGACGCTCGAACGATAGGCCTGAATTGCTCCCTGGGTCGTGCTGCCAGACCCGACAAAGGGGTCGAGGACGGTATCGCCGACGAAGGAGAACATGCGGATCAGCCGGTAAGCGAGTTTGACCGGGAAAGGTGCCGGGTGGCCCTTCTGACCGCTGGCGCCCGGAATGTCGGTCCAGATCGATCGGAACCACGCTGCATGGTCGTTCTTGTCTATCAGGCTCAAGCGACGCTGCTCTTCAGTCGGACTACGGTACGCCCCGGGCTTTCGGAAAAGAAGGACGTATTCCACGTCATTCTTGATGATAGCGTTGGGTTCATACGGCTTTCCGAGAAATGCCGCTCCGTTCCCTTCGACCTCGGTGACGGCGTTCGCGATCTTATGCCATAGAATCGGGGTCAAGTAGTCGAACCCAATCCTGCCGCAGTGCGAGGCGATGTCAGCATGGAGAGGAACTACACGATGACGCCCCCCCGACTTGCGGGGTAGACACACATCGCCGACGACCACGCAAAGCCGGCCGCCCGGGACGAGCAGGTCGAAACAGCGCCTCCAGACCTTCGCCAGCTCAAGTTGGAACCGCTCGTAATCTTGGACAGCGCCGAGCTGAGCTGGTCCGGCCGTTCCCTCGTAGTTCTTCAGAGTCCAATAAGGTGGAGAAGTGACAACCAGATGTAACTTCCGACCCGCATCCAACTCAAGCATGGATCGCGCATCGCCGAGGTAGAGCTCATGGCGGGTCCCAAGAAGGGCCGGGCGCGCCGCAAACGCGGCGTCCCGCTCCGCGAATTTGCGCGCCACCGTGGGCTCCCGGCTACCGACTATCTTCCGCATGCGCCACAATATAGTGCTTTCCACCAAACCTCGAGTACCCAATTCACGCGAGATGATCGAGTGACGCTCGAAGACGTAGTGGACGCGGTCATGCTCAGGCCCGTGCAGTCACCCGATCGGCTCTTGGCCCTGGCGAATTATGTAAAGGCTCAGCTCGCAGAACACGGTCTGCCGAACGCATCTGGCGGCACCGGCGGTGAACTTTGCGTTCCCGGCCTCGCGCGCCAGAAAAACTGGGACGTTGCGTATGAGTTTGCGGGAAAGTACCGCCTGCTGATTTCTCTCAAGTCGATGTGGAGCAACGCGGCTGGCACAGTTCCGAACCGAATCGACGACCACATGGGCGAGATCGCGAACGTGCAACAGCTCCATCCGGAAATCGTC